>NZ_JALKFY010000001.1:220109-259033 GCF_023242985.1 Frankia sp. Mgl5
CGCGCGGCCGACGGGGCACCAGACAAGGCGGTACACCCGGCACGAACCCGGACCCGCCGGGCCGCCCGCCCTTTCCGGCGGCGGCCCGCGCCGTGGAACGGGAAGAGGTCGACGGGGACCCGGTAGTGATACCGGCCGGACGAGACAGACAGGACAGGCGAAGCCCACCATGGCGGCACAGAAGATCCGCATCCGGCTCAAGGCCTATGACCACGAGGTCATCGACAGCTCGGCGCGGAAGATCGTCGAGACCGTGACGCGTACCGGTGCGCAGGTCGCGGGTCCGGTGCCGCTGCCGACGGAGAAGAACGTCTACTGCGTCATCCGGTCGCCGCACAAGTACAAGGACAGCCGCGAGCACTTCGAGATGCGGACGCACAAGCGGCTGATCGACATTCTTGACCCGACGCCGAAGACGGTCGACTCGCTGATGCGCCTCGACCTGCCCGCCGGCGTGGACATCGAGATCAAGCTGTAAGAGGGGCCGGCGCCAGTCATGCTCAACCGCAATTACAGAGGGCTCCTGGGCACCAAGCTCGGGATGACCCAGGTATGGGACGCGAACAACCGCGTCGTGCCGGTCACCGTCATCCAGGCCGGCCCCAACGTCGTGACCCAGGTCAAGACACCCGACTCCGACGGCTACTCGGCCGTCCAGCTCGGCTACGGCGAGATCGACCCGCGCCGGATCAACAAGCCGATGCGCGGCCACTTCGAGACCTCCGGTGCCACTCCCCGGCGGCACCTCGTCGAGCTGCGCACCGCGGACGCCGGCAACTACCGGCCCGGCCAGCAGCTGACCGGTGAGGTGTTCGACGCCGGCCAGGTGGTCGACGTCACCGGCACCTCCAAGGGCAAGGGCTTCGCCGGTGTCATGAAGCGGCACGGCTTCAAGGGCCTGGGCGCCGGTCACGGCGTCGAGCGCAAGCACCGCTCGCCGGGTTCCGTCGGCGGCTGCGCCACTCCGGGGCGGGTCTTCAAGGGCCTGCGGATGGCCGGCCGGATGGGGCACGACCGCGTGACCGTGGCCGGGCTGACCATCCACGCCGTCGACACCGAGCGCGGCTTCCTGCTGATCAAGGGTGCGATTCCCGGCCCCGACGGCGGTCTGGTCTTCGTTCGCAGCGCGGCCAAGCGCCCCGCTCCGGAGCCGGCCGCTCCGGTGGCGGCCGCGGCCGCCGGCACCGGTGAGGAGGCCTCGGCATGAGCCCGACGGCAACGATGACGAAGGAAGCCCCCGCCGAGGCGGACGCGCCGGTGGACCGCACGGTCCCGGTGCACGCCCCCGCGGGCGGCGACGCCGGCAGCGTCGAGCTGCCCGGCGCGGTGTTCGACGTGCCGGTGAACGTGCCGCTGATCCACCAGGTCGTCGTGGCGCAGCTCGCCGCGGCCCGGCAGGGCACGCACTCCACCAAGACCCGCGGCGAGGTCCGTGGCGGTGGGCGCAAGCCGTACCGCCAGAAGGGCACCGGCCGGGCACGGCAGGGCTCGCTGCGCGCGCCGCAGTTCACCGGCGGTGGCATCGTCCACGGCCCGACGCCGCGCAACTACGACCAGCGGACACCCAAGAAGATGAAGGCCGCCGCGCTGCGCGGGGCCCTGTCGGACCGGGCCCGCAACAACCGGCTGCACGTGGTCTCGTCGCTGGTCGCCGGTGACACCCCGTCGACCAAGTCGGCTGTGGCCGCGCTGACCAGCCTGGTGGACGCGCGCCGCGTCCTGGTCGTGGCCCTCCGCTCGGACGAGCTGACCTGGCTCAGCCTGCGCAACGTGGCCGAGGTCCACCTGCTCGACCCGGGCCAGCTCAACACCTACGACGTGCTGGTGAGTGACGACGTGGTGTTCACCGAGGGCGCGCTCACCGCGTACCTCGGTCGCGCCTCCCGTCCGGCGACCTCAGCCGGCGAGGAGGAGGACAAGTGATCCCCGACCCGCGAGACATCATTCTCCGGCCGGTCGTCTCCGAGAAGAGCTACGGCCTGCTCGACGAGAACGTCTACACGTTCATCGTCCGCCCCGACGCGAACAAGACCCAGATCAAGCTCGCCGTGCAGAAGATCTTCAACGTGCGGGTCACCCGGGTCAACACGATCAACCGGGCGGGCAAGCGCAAGCGGACCAAGCACGGCTGGGGACACCGCTCGGCCACCAAGCGGGCGCTCGTCAGCCTCGCGCCCGGTGACAGCATTGAGATCTTCGGAGGCCCCGGTGCCTGACACCCGCGTGGGGCGTACCCGGGTGCCGCTCGGCCCGGCGTCGGATCGGAAGTAGAGCATGGGTATTCGCAGGTACAAGCCGACGACGCCGGGGCGTCGTGGGTCGAGCGTCGCCGACTTCGTCGAGATCACCCGTGATCACCCCGAGAAGTCGCTCGTTCGCCCGCTGCACTCCAAGGGCGGTCGCAACGTCCACGGGCGGATCACGACCCGCCACCAGGGCGGCGGCCACAAGCGGGCCTACCGGATCATCGACTTCCGGCGGGACAAGGACGGCGTGCCGGCCAAGGTCGCGCACATCGAGTACGACCCGAACCGCACCGCGCGGATCGCCCTGCTGCACTACGTCGACGGCGAGAAGCGCTACATCCTCGCCCCGGTGAAGCTGCACCAGGGCGACATGGTCAGCTCGGGTGTCGGCGCGGACATCAAGCCGGGCAACGCCCTGCCGCTGCGCAACATCCCGACCGGCACCGTGGTCCACGCCATCGAGCTGCGTCCCGGCGGCGGCGCCAAGATCGCTCGCAGCGCCGGCACCAGTGTGCAGCTCGTCGCGAAGGACGGGCCGTACGCCCAGCTCCGGATGCCCTCCGGTGAGATCCGCAACGTCGACGTGCGCTGCCGTGCCACCGTCGGCGAGGTCGGCAACGCCGAGCAGAGCAACATCAACTGGGGCAAGGCCGGCCGTATGCGCTGGAAGGGCCGTCGGCCCACCGTGCGTGGTGTCGCGATGAACCCGGTCGACCACCCGCACGGTGGTGGTGAGGGCAAGACCTCCGGTGGCCGCCACCCGGTCAACCCGAAGGGCCGTCCGGAGGGCCGCACCCGCCGTACCAAGAAGTCCAGCGACGCGCTGATCGTCCGGCGCCGCAAGCAGAACAGGCGGCGGTAGTCATGACTCTGCTCGCCCGGCCGCCGGCCAGCTCGATCCGCACCCACCACTGAGCAGGAAGGAGGAGACACAGCCATGCCACGCAGTCTGAAAAAGGGCCCGTTCGTCGACGACCACCTGCTCAAGAAGGTGGACGCGCAGAACGCCAAGGGCACCAAGCACGTCATCCGGACCTGGTCGCGTCGTTCGACCGTGATCCCCGACATGCTGGGCCACACCATCGCCGTGCACGACGGGCGCAAGCACGTCCCCGTGTTCATCACCGAGGGAATGGTCGGGCACAAGCTCGGCGAGTTCGCGCCCACGCGCACCTTCCGCGGGCACGTCAAGGAGGACCGGAGGTCACGCCGTGGCTGACGACCTCGTCGACGGCCTGACCCGCGCCGGCCTGCCCGGCGCGAAGGCGACCGCTCGATACGTGCACACCTCGCCGACCAAGGCCCGTCGGGTCGTCGACCTGGTCCGCGGCCGGTCCGCGAGCGAGGCGCTCGACATCCTCCGGTTCGCGCCCCAGGCGGCGAGCACGGATGTCTACAAGGTCGTGGCGAGCGCGGTGGCGAACGCGGAGAACAACCACAACCTCGACCCGGCGACGCTGTGGATCGGCGCCGCCTATGTGGACGAGGGGCCGACGCTCAAGCGCATCCGGCCGCGCGCGCAGGGCCGGGCCTACCGGATCCGCAAGCGCACCAGCCACATCACGGTCGTGGTGGAGAGCCGGGAACCGGTGTCCACTGGCGCCGGCGCCAGGACTACAAGGAGGGCCCGGTAGTGGGGCAGAAGGTAAACCCGCACGGGTTCCGACTTGGCATCACGTCGGAGTTCACCTCCCGTTGGTACGCCGACAAGCAGTACAAGGCGTACGTCGGTGAGGACGTCAAGATTCGCAAGATGATGTCCAAGGGCATGGAGCGGGCCGGCATCAGCCGGGTCGACATCGAGCGCACCCAGGGTCGGCTGCGGGTGGACATCCACACCGCCCGCCCGGGCATCGTGATCGGCCGGCGTGGCGCCGAGGCCGACCGCATCCGCGGTGACCTCGAGAAGCTGACCGGCAAGCAGGTGCAGCTCAACATCCTCGAGGTGAAGAACCCCGAGGTTGACGCGCAGCTCGTGGCGCAGGGCGTCGCCGAGCAGCTCTCCAGCCGGGTCAGCTTCCGCCGCGCGATGCGCAAGGCGATGCAGTCCGCGATGAAGAGCGGCGCCAAGGGCATCCGGGTCCAGTGCTCGGGCCGCCTCGGCGGCGCCGAGATGAGCCGGTCGGAGTTCTACCGCGAGGGCCGGGTGCCGCTGCACACGCTGCGCGCGGACATCGACTACGGCTTCTACGAGGCCCGGACGAACTTCGGCCGGATCGGCGTGAAGGTCTGGATCTACAAGGGCGACATCGTCCAGAGCCGCGCGGAGCGGGAGGCCCAGGAGGCCCTGCTGCGTCAGCAGCGCCGGGAGCGCCCGCGCCGCGGGCCGCGCTCGGGCTCGTCCGGTACCACGCAGGGCGGGACGGACGCCGGTCGGGCCGCGGCCCGCGCCGGCGACCGCCGCGGTCGTGGTGGCAGCGGTGGCGGTGGCGGCTCGGCGGAGAAGGCTTCCGCCGCCGAGAAGGCCCCGGCGGAGAAGCCGGCGACCGAGTCGGCCGCGGTCGAGGGCACGCCGGTGGAGACCCCGGCGGTCACGCCCGAGACCACCGCGGCCCCGGCCGCAGTGACGACCGCCGAGGCCCAGGGCGCGCCGGAGAAGGCGGAGGGTTAGGAAAACATGCTTATTCCCCGGAAGGTCGCGCACCGCAAGCAGCACCACCCGAAGCGGACGGGCGCGGCCAAGGGCGGCACCAGGATCGCCTTCGGTGAGTACGCGATCCAGTCGCTGGAGTCGGCCTACGTGACGAACCGGCAGATCGAGTCGGCGCGTATCGCGATGACCCGGCACATCCGGCGTGGTGGAAAGGTCTGGATCAACATCTATCCGGACCGCCCGCTGACGAAGAAGCCCGCCGAGACCCGGATGGGTTCCGGCAAGGGCTCGCCGGAGTGGTGGGTCGCGAACGTGAAGCCCGGACGCATCATGTTCGAGCTTTCCGGCGTGGCCGAGCCGGTCGCCCGTGAGGCGATGCGGCGCGCCATCCACAAGCTGCCGATGAAGTGCCGTTTCGTGACCCGTGAGGGTGGTGCCTGATGGCCGTCACGACAACGGACGACCTGCGCAGCCTGCCCGCCACCGAGTTGGTCGACAAGCTGCGCGAGGCCAAGGAGGAGCTGTTCAACCTCCGCTTCCAGGCCGCGACCGGGCAGCTTCGCAACAACCGCCGGCTGCGTGACGTCCGCCGGGACATCGCCCGGATCTACACGGTCATGCGTGAGCGCGAGCTCGGGATGAGCGGCGATCCGGCCGTCGCGGTGGACGCCGCCGAGTCGGATCGGGCGTGAGCGCAGTGAGCGGAGAAGACGTGAGCGAAGTCAGCACGGACAGCACCCCCACCCCCAGCACCGCGGAGGCGCCTTCCGAGCGCGGCTTCCGCAAGGTGCGTGAGGGTCTGGTGATCAGCGGCAAGATGCAGAAGACGGTGGTCGTCGCTGTCGAGGACCGGGTCCAGCACCCGCTCTACGGCAAGACGATCCGCCGTACCAAGAGGATCAAGGCGCACGACGAGAACGGCACCGTCGGTGTCGGCGACCGCGTCCTGCTGATGGAGACGCGGCCGCTGTCGGCCACCAAGCGCTGGCGGGTCGTCCAGATCCTCGAGAAGGCGAAGTAGGTCCCTCTGGGGATCGCGGTGGATCGGCCGGTGGCAGGGCTCGCGTGAGGCGGGCCCGCCGCCGGCCGGACACGCAGACCTCGCGGTCGTCACCGGTGGCAGTTGAGCAGAGCCGGTCGGCGGCGGTCGGGCGGCAACGGGTGATCAGGAGCGGAAAGTGATTCAGCAGGAGTCGCGACTTCGGGTCGCCGACAACACCGGAGCCAGGGAAATTCTGTGCATCCGGGTGCTCGGCGGCTCTGGGCGTCGTTACGCGGGGATCGGCGACATCATCGTCGGCACGGTGAAGGACGCCCTGCCCGGCGCCGGCGTGAAGCGCGGCGACGTGGTCAAGGCGGTCGTGGTGCGCACCAAGAAGGAACGGCGGCGCCCGGACGGCTCCTACATCCGTTTCGACGAGAACGCCGCGGTGCTCATCCGGGACGGGGGAGACCCCCGTGGTACCCGCATCTTCGGGCCGGTCGGCCGCGAGCTGCGGGACAAGCGTTTCATGAAGATTATTTCGCTGGCGCCGGAGGTGCTGTAGACCGTGGCCGGTATGAAGATCAAGAAGGGCGACACGGTCCAGATCGTCACGGGCAAGGACCGCGGCCTGAAGGGCAAGGTCATCCGGGCCATCCCCGACCAGAACAAGGTCGTGGTCGAGGGTGCCAACCGGGTCACCCGGCACACCCGCGTCCAGCAGAGCTCGCGTGGCTCGCAGTCCGGCGGGATCGTCACCCAGGAGGCGCCGATCCACGTCAGCAACGTGATGATCGTCGACCCGTCCGACGGCCGTCCGACCCGCGTCGGTTACCGCTTCAACGACGACGGCACCAAGGTCCGGATCTCGCGCCGCACCGGTGCCGAGCTCTAGGCCCCCGGCGCAAGGCTAGGAAACGAGACATGAGTGTGACCACGGAAGCCCGGCCGGTCCCGCGGCTGAAGCAGCGGTACCGCGAGGAGATCGCCCCGGCGCTGCGGGAGGAGTTCTCCTACGGCAACGTCATGCAGATCCCCGGCGTGGTGAAGGTCGTCGTCAACATGGGCGTCGGCGACGCGGCCCGGGACGCGAAGCTGATCGACGGCGCGACCAGGGACCTGGCGGCCATCACCGGCCAGAAGCCGGCGGTGCGCCGGGCGAAGAAGTCCATCGCCCAGTTCAAGCTGCGCGAGGGCCAGCCCATCGGGGCGAAGGTGACCCTGCGCGGTGACCGGATGTGGGAGTTCCTGGACCGTCTGGTCACGATCGCGCTTCCCCGCATCCGCGACTTCCGCGGGCTCTCGCCGAAGCAGTTCGACGGCGCCGGGAACTACACGTTCGGCGTCATCGAGCAGTCGATCTTCCACGAGATCGACATCGACCGGATCGACCGGGTCCGGGGCATGGACATCACGGTCGTGACCACCGCGACCAACGACGACGAGGGCCGGGCGCTGCTGAGGGCGCTGGGCTTCCCGTTCCGGGAGAGCTGAGAAATGGCGAAGAAGGCGCTGGTCGAAAAGGCCGCCCGCAAGCCCAAGTACGCCGTCCGCGGCTACACCCGCTGCCAGCGATGTGGCCGTCCGCGCTCCGTCTACCGGGTGTTCGGCCTGTGCCGGGTGTGCCTGCGGCAGATGGCCCACCGCGGCGAGCTGCCCGGCGTGACCAAGAGCTCCTGGTAGTTCAACACACGATCGCGGTAGGCCCGCGCACCTCGTGCGCGAGCAGCGGGAACCCCCGTGAGAAAGGCGTCAAGCCATGACGATGACCGATCCGATCGCGGACATGCTCACCCGTGTCCGCAACGCCAACCGGGCTTATCACGACCGGGTGGTGATGCCGCACAGCAAGATCAAGACGCACATCGCCGAGATCCTCCAGCAGGAGGGCTACATCCTCGGCTGGCACGTCGAGGACCCCGCCGAAGGCGCGGTCGGCCGCACGCTGATCGTCGACCTGAAGTACGGCCCCAACCGGGAGCGGTCGATCGCGGGTGTGAAGCGGATCAGCAAGCCGGGTCTGCGTGTGTACGCGAAGTCGACGAACCTGCCGAAGGTCCTCGGTGGCCTGGGCGTCGCGATCATCTCCACCTCGTCGGGTCTTCTGACCGACAGGCAGGCCGGCAAGCGGCGCGTGGGCGGGGAAGTCCTCGCCTACGTCTGGTAAGGAAGGCGAACGATGTCACGGATCGGGCGCCAGCCCATCAGTGTTCCCACCGGCGTGGAGATCTCTCTCGACGGCCCCAAGGTCACGATCAAGGGCCCCAAGGGCTCGCTGAGCCACACGGTCGCGGAGCCGATCGAGGTCGTCCGCGAGGACGGTCAGCTCATCGTCAACCGGCCGAACGACGAGCGGCGTAGCCGCGCGCTGCACGGCCTCACCCGCACCCTGGTGTCCAACATGGTCGTCGGGGTCACCGCCGGGTACTCGAAGACTCTGGAGATCGTCGGAGTCGGATACCGGGTCCAGGCCCGCGGCTCGGACCTCGAGTTCGCCCTCGGCTACAGCCACCCGGTACCGGTGAAGGCCCCTGATGGGATCCGGTTCGAGGTGCAGACCCCCACTCGCTTCGTCGTGCACGGCATCGACAAGCAGCAGGTGGGCGAGGTCGCCGCCAAGATCCGCGGACTGCGCAAGCCCGACCCCTACAAGGGCAAGGGTGTGCGGTACCAGGGCGAGGTCGTTCGCCGCAAGGTCGGGAAGACCGGGAAGTAGGTAGACAGACATGGCAGTGAGCCTCAGCGCCAGTGCGCGCCGGCGGACGGCCAAGCTCCGCCGCCACGTCCGCGTGCGCAAGAAGGTGTCGGGCACCCCGATCCGGCCGCGTCTCGTCGTCACCCGGTCCTCGCGGCACATCTACGCCCAGGTCATCGACGACGTCGCCGGGCACACGCTGGCTTCGGCGTCCACGTTGGAGGACGGCCTGCGCGCCTCCGACGGGGACAAGAGCGGCAAGGCCCGCGAGGTCGGTCGGCTCGTCGCGGAGCGTGCGCGCGCCGCCGGGATCGACGCCGTGGTGTTCGACCGGGGCGGTCGGACGTACCACGGGCGGATCGCCGCGCTGGCGGACGCGGCCCGCGAGGGCGGGCTGAACTTCTGATGACCACATCTACTAGGGAGATGTTCTAGATGCCAGGCCAGCAGCGCCGCGGAGGCGGCTCCGGCGGTTCCGACCGCCGCGAGCGCCGCGACCGTTCGGGCGGTGGCCCGGCGCAGGAGAAGACCGCTTACGTTGAGCGGGTCGTCGCCATCAACCGGGTGGCGAAGGTCGTGAAGGGTGGGCGCCGGTTCAGCTTCACGGCGCTCGTGGTCGTGGGCGACGCGGACGGAACGGTCGGCGTCGGCTACGGCAAGGCCAAGGAGGTCCCGGCGGCGATCGCCAAGGGGGTCGAAGAGGCCAAGAAGCACTTCTTCAAGGTTCCGCGCATCGGCTCCACCATCCCGCACCCGGTGCAGGGTGAGGAGGCCGCCGGTGTCGTGCTGCTCAAGCCCGCCTCGCCCGGTACCGGTGTCATCGCCGGTGGTCCGGTGCGCGCGGTGCTCGAGTGCGCCGGGGTGCACGACGTACTGTCGAAGTCACTCGGGTCGTCCAACCCGATCAACATCGTGCACGCGACTGTCGCGGCGTTGCGCGGGTTGATGCGTCCCGAGGAGATCGCCGCCCGCCGTGGGCTGCCGCTGGAGGATGTCGCTCCGCCGGCGATGCTGCGCGCGCGGGCGGCCGGGGTCGGTGCGTAATGGCCAAGTTGCGCATCACTCAGATCCGCTCGGGGATCGGCGGTACCCGCAACCAGCGCGAGACGCTGCGCACGCTGGGGCTGCGCAAGATCAACGCGAGCACCGTCCGTGACGACCGTCCCGAGGTTCTCGGGATGATCGCGACCGTGACCCACCTGGTCCGGGTCGAGGAGGTGGACTCCTGATGGCCGAGAAGACGCTGGAGAAGTCGGACTCCGCCACCGCGCAGGAGCGCGGCCGCGGGCTGAAGGTCCACCACCTTCGCCCGGCGCCGGGTGCCCACAAGAAGAAGCAGCGGGTGGGCCGCGGTGAGGGCTCCAAGGGCAAGACGGCCGGCCGTGGTACCAAGGGCTCGAAGGCGCGCAAGCAGGTGCCGGTGCGCTTCGAGGGCGGCCAGATGCCCCTGCACATGCGGCTTCCCAAGCTCAAGGGCTTCAAGAACCGGTTCCGCACCGAGTACCAGGTGGTGAACGTCGCCACCCTGGGCGAGCTGTTCCCCGACGGCGGCACGATCGGCGTCGACGAACTGGTCGACGCCGGCGCGGTGCGGGCGAAGTCGCTGGTGAAGGTGCTCGGCGATGGCGAGATCGGGGTGGCTGTCCAGGTGACGGCGCACGCGTTCTCCGGTTCGGCGAAGCAGAAGATCGAAGCCGCCGGGGGCAGTGTCACCCAGGCGTGAGAGTGCCTCGGGACGGGTGGGGTGACCTACCCGTCCCGAGGCGTTCGTGCGTTCTCCGGCCAGCGCGCCGCAGTCGGTCGCCGGTGTCACCACGAGCCTGGCGGCCGTCGGATGACCCGAGTACGGGGCCCTGAATCGTGACGCCGCGTAGTGGCCGCTGTGGGGTACAGGGGAGGCCGGCAGGCGGTGTAAGGGCTCGCCGGTAACGCTGCAACAGGTGCCTCCTCGCTCTGAGTCTCGAGTACGCCGGTGCCTACCACGAGTGATGTCCGGACGAGTGGGCCTCGGGTGCTGTTAGAGTCGCCTCACCGCGTACGGCCGGCTTCGGTGGCCAGCGGCGATCCGTACCGGACATCGAGTCCGTCCCGTCAGCCGTAAGGATCAGCAGGAGGAGTCGTGCTCACCGCCTTCACGCGGGCCTTCCGCACGCCCGACCTGCGGAAGAAACTGCTCTTCACCCTCGGCATCGTCGTCCTGTTCCGGTTCGGCAGCGTCATGCCGTCGCCCGGCGTCTCCACGGCGGCGGTGAACGCGTGTCTGGACTCGGCCAGCGCCGAAAGCAACAACGTGTACTCGCTGATCAACCTCTTCAGCGGTGGCGCTCTCCTTCAGCTCTCGGTGTTCGCGCTCGGCATCATGCCGTACATCACCTCCAGCATCATCATCCAGCTTCTGGTGGTGGTGATTCCGCGGCTCGAGCAGCTCAAGAAGGAAGGCAGCTCGGGTGAGCAGAAGCTCACCCAGTACACCCGTTACCTGACGGTCGCCCTGGGCATCCTCCAGGCCACCGGCATCGTGGCGCTCGCCCGCAGCGGCCGGCTCTTCCCTGGCTGCAGCGCCCAGATCATCCCGGACACGAGCCTCTTCCGCATCGTCACCATCGTGATCACTATGACCGCTGGAACCGCGGTCATCATGTGGATGGGTGAGTTGATCACCGCCCGCGGCGTGGGCAACGGCATGTCCCTGCTGATCTTCACCTCGATCGCGGCGGCCCTGCCCTCCCAGGGCGGACGAATCCTCCAGGTCGCCGGTGGCGTCGTCTTCGGTCTCGTGATCCTGCTCGGTCTGGCCATCGTCGTGTTCGTAGTGTTCGTCGAGCAGTCGCAGCGCCGCATCCCGGTGCAGTACGCGAAGCGGCTGATCGGGCGCCGGATGTACGGCGGAACGTCGACCTACCTCCCGATCAAGGTGAACCAGGCCGGCATCATCCCGGTCATCTTCGCCTCCTCGCTGCTCCAGCTCCCGCAGCTCGTGGGTCAGGTGTGGAGCAACCAGACCTTCCAGGACTTCGAACAGCGCTACCTGTCGCGCGGGGACCACCCGCTCTACCTCGTGGCCTACGGTGCGCTGATCATCTTCTTCACGTACTTCTATGTCGCGATCACCTTCAACCCGACGGAGGTCGCCGACAACATGAGGAAGTACGGCGGGTTCATCCCCGGGATCCGACCCGGCCGGCCCACGGCCGAATACCTGGATCACGTGCTGTCCCGCATCACCCTCCCTGGCTCGCTGTTCCTGGGGGTCATCACGGTGTTGCCGTTGGCGCTTCTCAACCTGACGAAGGACCAGCCCTTCCCGTTTGCTGGTACCTCGGTTCTGATCATGGTGGGAGTGGGGCTGGAGACCGTGAAACAGATTGAAAGCCAGCTCATGCTGCGCAACTACGAAGGATTCCTCCGGTAGTGCGCCTCGTACTGGTCGGACCGCCAGGCGCCGGCAAGGGGACGCAGGCTGCCTTCATCGCGCAGGCGAGATCCATTCCGAAGATCTCGACCGGCGACATCTTCCGGGCGAACGTCCGCGAGGGAACCGAACTCGGTGTCCAGGCGAAGGCGTTCATGGACTCCGGCGACCTCGTCCCCGACGAGATCACCATCGGCATGGTGCGCAACCGTCTCGCCGAGGACGACGCGGTCAAGGGCTTCCTCCTGGACGGCTTCCCGCGCAACGTCCCGCAGGCCGAGGTGCTCGGCGGAATGCTGGACGCGATGGGTACGCGTCTCGATGTGGTCCTCGAGTTGGTCGTCGACGACGACGAGGTGGTGCGGCGGCTCTCCGGCCGGCGGACCTGCCGGAACTGCGGGCACATCTGGCACCTCGACTTCGACCCGTCCCGGGTCGAGGGAATCTGTGACCGGTGCTCGGGGGAGCTGTTCCAGCGCGATGACGACCGTCCTGAGACGGTGCGCCACCGCCTCGAGGTGTATGCGGAGCAGACCTCCCCGCTTGTCGCCTACTACGCCGCCAAGGGCGTGCTCATCGGCATCGACGCGACCGGCCCGGTCGACAACGTGACCGATCGTGCCCTGGACGCGCTGCGCCACTACGGCGACTGACCGAGGCCGCCCCGCTCGCCGTGCCGTGACTCCGCCATACCTCGCGTCTCCGGCGGTTCCCGCACGGAACGCGGGCTCGGCGGCCCGAAGCCCGGCGTTCCGGAGCGCGGCGGTCCCGGGCACGGACACGGCTGCGGTGGTCCGAGGCCAGGCGGCGGGGCTGCCCGTGGCCTGGCGCGCCGTGCGGCCGGCCCCTGGGGGCCTCACAGGCAGGCCGGCGGGGTCCGGCCTACGCGGGGTACGGGGGCCCCCGGGTGGTTGAGGTCCTGCGGCTCGCAGGCGCCATGCGCGCACGTTTTTCGCCGGGGACATCCGCTCTCGACGAACGAGCCCTCATCTCGGTCACCGCGGACGGTTATCGTCGGTAGGGGAGCGGACGCGGAAGCGCGCCGACGGGGGATACGGGCGCGGCAGGCCCGTGCCGGGGCGGCAGCGCCGGCGGGGTACGGACCCCGGCCGGGCTCAGACGAGGCGACGGGCCCTGTACGTCGCGAACACTACTGAGGGACGGGACCGGGTAGAGCGTGGCACGACGAGAGCACGTCCAGATCAAGACGGCATCCGAGATCGCCAAGATGCGGGTGGCCGGGCTGCTCGTCGCGAAGACCCTGGCGGCCTTGCGCGCGGCGGTGGCTCCGGGCGTCACCACGGAGGATCTCGACGCCCTCGCGGAGAAGACGATCCGTGCCGACGGGGGCATCCCGTCCTTCAAGGGCTACGCGCACCCTCCGTACCCGGCCTCGATCTGTAGCTCGGTGAACAACGAGGTGGTCCACGCGATCCCCAGCCGGCGCCGGGTGCTGCGCGAGGGGGACATCATCTCCATCGACTGCGGCGCGATCGTCGACGGCTGGCACGGCGACGCCGCGATCACCGTCCCGGTCGGCGAGGTGCCCTCCGAGGTCCTGGACATGCTCCGGGTCTGCGACGAGGCCCTGTGGCGCGGCCTTGCCGCCGCGCAGCTCGGCGGCCGGCTGACGGACATCAGCAACGCGGTCGAACGGCACATCGTCCCTCACGGCTACGGCATCGTCGACCACTACGGCGGTCACGGCATCGGGTCGGAGATGCACCAGCCGCCCCATGTGTTGAACTACGGGCGGGCCGGCCGGGGGATGAAGCTGGTCGAGGGCGTCGCGCTCGCGATCGAGCCGATGATCACTCTTGGCTCGCCGGACACCGTCGTCCTCGAGGACGAGTGGACGGTCGCGACCAAGGACGGCTCGCTCGCCGCCCACACCGAGCACTCCGTCGCTGTCACCCCGCGTGGTCCGTGGGTGCTCACCGAGCCCGACGGCGGCGTGGCGAGGTTCGCGGAGCTGGGTGTGGTCTGCGGGCAGCCCGCCGACGCACCCACAGGCTGAGCGATCAGCCCCGCCGGTCGGTCCGATCGGGGTCGTGTGGGGCCCGTGTTGGCCCTTGACGGATGCGGCACGTACACTCATGAGTCGACGGTCTACAGCGTTGTCGGTGCCCATCGTTTCGTACGGTGACCCCGCGCGGTGACCTCGCGTGAGTGCACTCTCGGGTGCTCGATCGCTCGCCCAATGCGCGTCCGGGCCGTCATCCCAGCGTCGACGTCAGGACAGCGGAGGACATGCCGAAGAAGGACGGGGCCATCGAGATCGAAGGCCGAGTGGTGGAGCCGCTCCCGAACGCCATGTTCCGGGTGGAGCTCCAGAACGGTCATCGTGTTCTCGCCCACATCAGTGGCAAGATGCGTCAGCACTACATCCGGATCCTTCCCGAGGACCGGGTGGTGGTGGAGCTCTCGCCATACGACCTGTCCCGCGGTCGCATCGTCTACCGCTACAAGTAGTCGTCATCTCACCAGCGAGCGCGGCCCACGGCTGCGTGTGGAGGTTCGTGCGGCCGTGAAGGTCAAGCCGAGCGTGAAGAAGATCTGCGACAAGTGCAAGGTGATCCGCCGTCACGGGCGTGTCATGGTCATCTGCGACAACCTGCGCCACAAGCAGCGCCAGGGCTGATCGCGGTCGGCGGGCCATCAAGGCCTGCCGACGGTCACCGGCGGGCCAGGCGCCCGCCGGTGACATCCGGCGGGCCAGGGCCCGCCGCCAGAAGCGACACCAGGCCGCGTCACGCGGTCCCACCCCCGGTCGGAGGCCGGGGCCTCGTCGGTTTCACGGACCGATGCCACCCGTCAGGGAGGCGTCGCTCTCCGGGCCGAGGCGGGGGCGGTGTCGCCCGAGACCTCCGGGTTCAGGAAGGAACCACCGCGTCATGGCACGCCTTTCCGGCGTCGACCTTCCCCGCGAGAAGCGGGTCGAGATCGCGCTGACCTACATCTTCGGGATCGGTCGCAGCCGCTCCCGGGACACCCTCGCCGCGACCGGCGTCAACCCGGACACCCGGGTCCGCGACCTCACAGACGACGAGGTCCAGAAGCTTCGGGAGTGGATCGACGCGAACTACCGCGTCGAGGGTGATCTCAACCGCGAGATCAAGCAGGACATTCGCCGCAAGATGGAGATCGGCTGCTACCAGGGTCTCCGTCACCGCCGCAACCTTCCCGTCCACGGCCAGCGCACGCACACCAACGCGCGTACCCGCAAGGGCCCGCGCCGTGCCATCGCCGGGAAGAAGAAGGCCGGCAAGAAGTAGTCACCGGTCACTCCCGGGCCTCGGTGTCCGGGCTCCACGACCGCTGATCGACGACCTCGTAGACGGAGACCACGGGTTATGCCTCCCAAGACACGCGCCGCCGGCGTCAAGAAGGTCCGGCGGAAAGAAAAGAAGAACGTCGCCCACGGGCACGCTCACATCAAGAGCACGTTCAACAACACGATCGTCTCGATCACGGACCCCAGCGGAAACGTGATCTCGTGGGCGTCGGCCGGCCATGTCGGCTTCAAGGGCTCCCGCAAGTCGACCCCGTTCGCCGCGCAGATGGCCGCCGAGAACGCGGCCCGCAAGGCGCAGGAGCACGGGATGCGCAAGGTCGACGTCTTCGTGAAGGGTCCCGGCTCCGGCCGGGAGACGGCGATCCGCTCGCTGCAGGCCGCCGGCCTGGAGGTCGGGGCGATCCAGGACGTCACCCCCACCCCGCACAACGGCTGCCGCCCGCCGAAGCGTCGCCGGGTCTGAAGTCCGCGCCAGGGATACGAGAGAGAAGGACAAGCATGGCCCGTTACACCGGCGCGGACTGCAAGCGTTGCCGCCGCGAGAAGACGAAGCTGTTCCTCAAGGGCAGCAAGTGCGAGACCCCGAAGTGCCCGATCGAGATCCGGCCGTACCCGCCGGGCGAGCACGGCCGTGGCCGCACGAAGGACTCCGAGTACCTGCTGCAGAAGCGCGAGAAGCAGAAGTGCGCGCGCATCTACGGCATTCTGGAGAAGCAGTTCCGGGGCTACTACGACGAGGCGAACCGCCGCGCCGGCAAGACCGGTGACGAGCTGCTGAAGATCCTCGAGTCGCGCCTGGACAACGTGGTCTACCGGGGTGGCTTCGCGCCGTCCCGTGACGCCGCCCGCCAGGCCGTCCGGCACGGTCACGTGCAGGTCAACGGCCGCAAGGTCGACATCCCGAGCTACCGGGTCACCGAGAACGACATCGTGGAGATCGCGCCGAAGTCGCGCGAGCTCACCCCGTTCATCGTGGCCCGCGAGACCGCGGGGACCGGCCGCACCGTCCCGCCGTGGATCGAGGCCATCCCCAGCCAGATGCGCCTGCTCGTCCACTCGCTGCCCGCGCGCCAGGTGATCGACACCCAGGTGCAGGAGCAGCTGATCGTCGAGCTCTACTCGAAGTAGTCGCCGCCGTCCGGCGCCGGTCTCGTGCCGGCGCCGGTCTCGTGCCGGCGCCGGGTCCGCGTCGGCCCCCGGTCTCGTGCCGGGGCCGGGCGGCGACCGGGCCACGGGTCATTCCCGCTCGGCCCGGGGCCCGGGCATGGTGGCGGCGCACGGGGATCCAAGGGGATCACGGTGCGCCGCGGAGGCCCGGGCGTACTGTTGTGTGGTGCGGGGGCGGACCGATGCCCCCGTGCCGGCTCCTCTTCAGGGGCATCCACGGCGTCATATGGCGGTCGCCGTGTTCGGAAGGAAGTTCTCTCATGCTGATCGCTCAGCGTCCCTCGCTCGCCGAGGACCCGATCTCCGAGTTCCGGTCGCGCTTCGTGATCGAGCCGCTCGAGCCGGGCTTCGGCTACACCCTCGGCAACTCGCTGCGCCGCACCCTGCTGTCCTCCATCCCGGGCGCGGCCGTGACGAGCATCCGGGTGGATGGCGTCCTCCACGAGTTCTCCACCGTTCCCGGGGTCAAGGAGGACGTGACCGACCTGATCCTGAACCTCAAGGAACTGGTCGTCAGCTCCGACAACGACGAGCCGACCGTGATGTACCTGCGCAAGCAGGGCCCCGGTGAGGTCACCGCGGCCGACATCGCCCCCCCGGCCGGCGTCGAGGTGCACAACCCCGACCTGCACCTGGCCACCCTCAACGACAAGGGCAAGCTCGAGATCGAGCTGACCGTCGAGCGGGGCCGTGGCTACGTCAGCGCCGCCCAGAACAAGCAGCCGGGCCAGGAGATCGGTCGCATTCCGATCGACTCCATCTACTCCCCGGTGCTGAAGGTCACCTACAAGGTCGAGGCGACCCGTGTGGAGCAGCGCACGGACTTCGACCGGCTCATCGTCGACGTGGAGACGAAGCAGTCGATCTCCCCGCGGGACGCGATGGCCAGCGCCGGCAAGACCCTCGTCGGCCTGTTCGGGCTGGCCCAGGAGCTCAACGCCGAGGCGGAGGGCGTCGACATCGGCCCGTCCGCGGC
This sequence comes from Frankia sp. Mgl5, assembly GCF_023242985.1. NCBI lineage: Bacteria > Bacillati > Actinomycetota > Actinomycetes > Frankiales > Frankiaceae > Frankia > Frankia sp. Mgl5. The sequence goes on from NZ_JALKFY010000001.1 coordinate 237,476, forward strand.
GGACGCCGCCCTGGCCGCCGACCTGGCGCTGCCGATCGAGGAGATGGACCTGACCGTCCGCTCGTACAACTGCCTCAAGCGCGAGGGCATCCACACCATCGGTGAGCTGGTGTCCCGCAGCGAGGCGGACCTGCTCGACATCCGCAACTTCGGGCAGAAGTCGATCGACGAGGTCAAGACCAAGCTGGGTGCCATGGGCCTGCAGCTCAAGGACTCCCCGCCCGGGTTCGACCCGCGCCAGGCCGTCGACACGTACGGCACCGACACGTACAACCCGTCGTTCTCCGACCCGTCCGATGACGGTCGCGAGTTCGTCGAGACCGAACAGTACTGATCTGACCGTGTCCCCGGGCGCCCGGTTCCAGCCGGGCGCCGGGGCACACGTCCACCGGGGGCCTAGCCGTGCTTCCCGGCGGCGCCTGGAGAGCAGCGAAAGGAACGAGGAGCACCCATCATGCCCACGCCAACTAAGGGCGCCCGGCTCGGCGGCAGCCCCGCACATGAGCGGCTGCTGCTGGCCAACCTCGCCACCGCGCTGTTCGAGCACGGCGGCATCACGACCACCGAGGCCAAGGCGCGCCGGCTGCGCCCCTACGCCGAGCGCCTGGTCACCCACGCGAAGCGAGGTGACCTGCACGCGCGGCGCCGGGTCATGCGGGTCGTCCGGAACAACTCGGTCGTCCACACGCTCTTCACCGAGATCGGCCCGCGCTACGCCGACCGTCCCGGCGGCTACACGCGGATCGTGAAGCTCGGCCCGCGCCGGGGCGACGCGGCGCCGATGGCCCGCATCGAGCTGGTCGAGGCGCTGACCGTCGCGCAGACGGCCGTCTCCGAGGCCGAGCGTGCCCGCGGCACCCGGTTCGCGGCCCGCAAGGCTCCGACCGGGGCGACGGCGGAGGCCGCCGACGACCTCAAGAACGAGTCGCCGACCGCCGCCGCGGTGGCGGCCGAGGCCCAGGCGGAGCAGCCCACCGCCGAGGCCGGCGCCGCGGACGACGCGGCGACGACCGAGGCCAAGGACACCAAGCCGGAGAGCTGACGATGTCGGTCGGCCGCCGCACGGTCCGACCGCTCGTGTCGATCTCTGGTCCGGGCAGGAGCCCGTCGCCCATCACGGGCGGCGGGCTCCTGCCCTGTGGCGTCCCGCCGGGCGTCGTGTCGCTCACGGCGGTCTGGGCCGGAGCGACCCGTGACGACCGTGTCGTGGTGTGGGAGAGCGCGATGGGGCCGCAGGCCACCGGTGAGGCGCCGGAACCGGGGGACGGCGACCCCGGGATCCCCACCGGCCCTGGAAGCCAGACCGGCTCCGGAGGTCAGACCGGCTCCGGAGGTCAGACCGGCTCCGGAGGTCAGACCGGCTCCGGGAACCAGGTCGGCCATGGGAGCCAGGGTGGCTTCGGGAAGGCCGTGCGCCGGGTTGATCGGCCGGCGCAGCTTCGACACGAGGGACGCGCGCTCATGAGACCGGCCGAGGGACTGATCCGGCTGCGCCTGGACCTCGCCTACGACGGCACGGCCTTCGCCGGCTGGGCCCGCCAGCCCGGCCAGCGGACGGTCCAGGGTGACGTCGAGGACGCGCTGATGCGGGTCGCGCGGCTGCCGGCCGTCCGGCTCACCGTCGCCGGGCGCACCGACTCCGGCGTGCACGCCGCCGGCCAGGTGGCCCACGTCGACATCCCAGACGACACGCCGGTCGGTGGGCTCGCCCGCAGGCTGAACGGCGTGCTCGACCGCGCCGTCCGGGTGAAGGGCCTCGCGCCCGCCCCGGACGGGTTTGACGCCCGCTTCTCCGCGCTGTCCCGTAGATACGTCTACCGGATCACCGACGCCCCGTACGGGGCGGACCCGCTGCGCCGTTTCGACACCCTGGCGTCGCCGCGGCCGCTGGACGTCCCGGCGATGGCCGAGGCGGCGCTGCTGCTGCTCGGCGAGCATGACTTCGCCGCCTTCTGCCGGCGGCGCGAGGGCGCCACGACCGTCCGCACCCTGCTGCGCCTGGACGTCTCCCGCTCCCGCGACGTCATCCTCGCCGACGTCGAGGCGGACGCGTTCTGCCACTCCATGGTGCGTGCCCTGGTCGGCGCGCTGGTGGCGGTGGGGGAGGGCCGGCGCCGGCCGGAGTGGGTGGCCGCCGTCCTGGGCCGGGGCATGCGAGATCCCGCGGTGACCGTGCTCCCGGCCCACGGGCTGACCCTGGTGGAGGTCCGCTACCCGCCGGACGCCGCCCTCGCCGCGCGGGCCCAGGTGACCCGCGCGGTCCGCGTGCCGACGACGCCGTCCGGCTAGCGTCTGGCGACGGTCCGCGAGACGGTCGCTTCGGGCCGTCCGGCCAGCAGCAGTGCCTCCGGCGGTCCGGCTGGAGGCGTGCGTGCCTTTCGCGTGGCTGACCCGGTCGTCGGGCTGAAAGGTCTGGTCAGCGGGTGCTGGAAGTCGGGCTCGGCGCGGTGCCGGTCCCGCCGACGATCATGCGCTGGGCGATCGGTTCGGTGGCGATCAGTCCGAGATCCGTGATCACGTTCCGGAGGGCCGGGTCGTTGGCCGAGCCCTGGCTTCCGTCCACGTAGGCGAGCTGGGTGAGGATCATGTAGTGCCCGCGAGCGATCGCGGCGCGCCAGGAGTTGTCCCCGCCCGGGCCGAGGACCCGCGGGTTCTGGATGGAGCCCGCCGGGATCGGCGGCGCCGCCACCCCGCCCCGGCCCTCCGCCGCGATCTTCGCCGCCGCCGTCGCGGTCGCCTGCTCGTCAACGACGAAGACCGAGAGGCCGGCGAGCACCTGCGGCTGACCGGCGACCGGAGAGCTGACATACAGGGCACGGACGAGTTGGCGGCACACAGTGCCCTTGAGCGTGGTGACGAGCTCCCCGCTCAGCTCCGGACATCCTGAGACGAGGCTGCTGGCGATGCGGGTGTAGTTGTGTCCCTGGATGGTGACCCGCTCGTCGGCGAAGAACTCGTTCGGCCGCACCGGGGTGGAGTCGGACCGCGCGCTGTTGATGAAGTTCGGGTCGACCGTCGGGGGGCTCGGCCTGGCACCGGCCGAGGTGGATCCACCGTCGCCGCTGCGCAGCACTGTGATCACCGCGCCCGCGGCGAGTAGGACGAGGACGAGGCCGACGGCCACCGCGAGGACACCCCGTGAGCGGATGGCCCGCCGCCAGCCCGGCGCTGGGGCGTCGCCCTCCTCCGGCAGCTGGAAGCGTCTCGCCTGGAAGGCGGCGAACCGCCCGGGGACGGGTTCGTCCTCGGGGTAGGGATCGTCGTGCGCGGGGCCGAGCCTGGGCCCGCCCGGCAGGTTCGCCAGGCGGGCGTCGCCGCGGCCGTCGGCGCGTTCACCTGGCGCGCCGAGGCGCGCATCGCGCTGAGCCGGGTCGGCGGCGGGCGTTCCCGCGGCCCCGGCCTCCGCCGGCCTCGTGAGGACGGGAAGCGGACTCGTGGCGGTCCGGAGCTGAAAGGAGTAGCCGTCCGTTCGGGGACCGGTCGACGGGCCACCCGCCGGCCCGGCCGCGCCGCCGACGCCGCCGGCCGTGTCAGCGTTCCCCCGGACGGTGCCGCTCGGGACGGTGCCGCCCGCCGCCGTATCGGCGGTGGGCGCGCCGGTGAACGGTTGCCCGAACGGCGGTGTTCTGTCGGCGGGCAGCTCGCCGGCGGGGTGTCCGCCGATGGGATGCCCGCCGGTCGGATAGCCGCCCGGCGCGCGGCCGGTGAGGGGATAGGCGCCGGTCGCGTAGGTGGGCATCGGGCCGAAGAGCGGGTCCTCGACCGGTGGCGTCCAGCCGCCCGTGTCCGGCGCGGCCCAGTCCCCGGCATCTGGTGCCGGCGTGGTCCAGCCCCCGGCGTCCGGTGCGGCCAAACCGCCCGTGTCCAGTGCCGCCCAGCCGCCTGTGGCGCCCGTCGGGTCGGGCCACGCCTCGCCCGCACCCACCGATCCCGCGCCCGCAGGCCCCGAGGCCGTGGACCCCGTGCCCGCGGTCCCTGCGTCCGCTGACCCGGCCCCCGCCGACCCCATGCCCGCTGAGCTGGCGTCCACTGGGCTCTCGTCCGGATGGGACGGGGTCGGGCCGCCCCACTGCGGCGTGGGCCCGCCAGGGGCGGCGTCCACCGGGTCGGGGAGACCGCCCGGCGCCCCGTACCAGGGAGGCGCGGCGGCGGCGAGTGGGTCCAGGGCCCACTGGAGGTCGTCGTGGGGCGACGGGCCGCCGTGCGGCCCGGTCGCGCCGGTGGACGGTCCGCCGCTGCCGGGTTCGGGTGGCATGCGCTCCTCCTCGCTCATCCCCCCGACGGCCTGCCGCCTGCTGCCTGTTCCCAGCTTCGCGCGGCGCTCGGCCGGCGGAGGGCGGCGCGGCTCCCGTGGGAAGCCGACGCGCCCGGCCGGTGGGCGAAAGAATATCGGAACTAGTCATATGGGCCTGTCGGGGCTGTTCGGTCGCCCGCCGCGGCCCCCCGACGGGCCGGGTCAACGGTCCGGACCGCGGATATGACGCCTGTGGACGGCGGGATAACCCCGGGTGTTCGGGGTGATCTCAACGGGCGTCCGCCCCGCGGCCGGGAGCCGTCGGTCCTGCTCCGCCGATCGCCTGGTAACCTCAAAGACTGCTGCGGTCCTACAGCCCTCGGACCAGACCAGCTCTCGGACGGGCCAGCCCTCGGGCAGGCCAGCTCTCGGGTAGAACGACTTCCGTGAGCCCCAAGTTCCGGGGGCACAGGTTCCGTGGGTCAAACCCCGCGTGCTGGGGGACCGCGCCCAAGCTTCTGGTAACGCGACTCTTGGCAATGCATCTGGCACACCTCGCCTTGCAACGCACCTCGCCTTGCAGGGCACCTCGCTAGCGACACCGACGAGGCTCCCCGCGAGTTCGTCCGAACGAGAAGGCAGACCTGTGCGCACGTACCAGCCCAAGCCCGCGGACGTACAGCGCGCGTGGCACATCATCGATGCCACCGACGTCGTGCTCGGTCGGCTGGCCAGCCAGGCGGCCCAGCTCCTGCGCGGCAAGAACAAGCCGTACTTCGCCCCGCACATCGACACGGGCGACTTCGTGGTGATCATCAATGCCGGCAAGGTCGCCATGACCGGTAACAAGCGCGAGCAGGCCAAGTACCACCGGCACTCGGGCTTCCCGGGCGGTCTGCGCAGCACTTCCTACGGCGAGCTGCTCGACACGCGTCCCCACGTGATCGTCGAGCGGGCGATCCGTGGGATGCTGCCTCACAACCGGCTCGGCCGCGCGCAGGGCAGCAAGCTGAAGGTGTACGCGGGCCCGACTCACCCGCACCAGGCGCAGCAGCCCGTCCCGTACGAGATCAAGCAGGTCGCGCAGTAGTCGCGGCTCGATGGGCATCCCGAATAACGCGGGCGGCGTTCGGCGTCCGTCCGACTAACGGCCTGACATGACCGATCGGGCCGTTTCGGGTGGCCTCGAGCGATCTGGTTACAAACAAGGAAGGAACGCGACGTGGCTGTCGTGACCGACGCCCAGGGCAACCCCCGTGCTACCGGGCGGCGCAAGGAGGCGGTCGTCCGGGTGCGCCTGATCCCGGGCACCGGCAACTGGAACCTCAACGGGCGCAAGCTCGAGGAGTACTTCCCCAACAAGGTGCATCAGCAGCTCGTGAACGAGCCGCTGAAGACCCTGGAGCGGGCAGAGTCCTACGACGTGGTGGCCCGTCTGCACGGCGGCGGCGTCTCGGGTCAGGCTGGCGCGCTGCGCCTGGCCATCGCCCGGGCGTTGATCGTCGTCGACGAGGAGGCGCGCCCCACCCTGAAGAAGGCGGGCTTCCTCACCCGGGACGCACGGGTGAAGGAGCGGAAGAAGTACGGCTTGAAGAAGGCCCGTAAGGCGCCTCAGTACAGCAAGCGCTGACCCGCTGCCCACTGCGTGCGGTGGTCGAGCCCGGCAGGCACGTCCTGCCGGGCTCACAGGCGCGCGGTGGTTTCGTTCCATCCAGTGGTCTCGTTTCGATGTCCGCGCGGCGTGCCGGTGGCGCGTGGCGGTGCTGCTCCGATCCCTTGGGAGGCCTCAGTGGCGAGGCTTTTCGGCACCGACGGCGTTCGCGGTGTCGCGAACGCCGACCTGACGGCGGAGCTGGCGCTCGCGCTGGCGTCCGCCGCGGTGGAGGAGGTCGCGGACCGCGGCACGCCACCGCCCGGTCCGGTGGACGGCGTGCCCGTCGCGCGGTCCGCCCACGGCACCGACCACCGGCCGCTCGTCGTCGTGGGGCGGGACACCCGCCCGTCCGGTGAGTTCCTCGAAGCCGCGGTCGTCGCCGGTCTGGCCCGCGCGGGCGCGGACGTCACCCGGATCGGGGTCGTGCCGACCCCCGCCGTGTCCTACGCGGTCGCCGCGACCGGCGCCGACCTGGGCGTCATGCTCTCCGCGAGCCACAACCCGATGCCCGACAACGGGATCAAGCTCTTCGCCGCGGGCGGGCTGAAGCTGCCGGACGACGTCGAGGACGCCATCGAGCGCCGCATGGCCGGCCCGGCGGCACGCCGCCCGGTGGCGGCCGCGGTCGGGCGGGTCCGCGACGACAGCACGCTCGTCGACGGGTACGTCGACCACCTGCTCGCGACCCTGCCCGGTGGCCCCGGGGGCCTGCGCGGCCTGCGGATCGTCGTGGACTGCGCCCAGGGCGCCGCCTCCGATCTCGCCCCGCGGGTCCTGCGCGCCGCCGGCGCCGACGTGATCGCGCTGCACGCCGACGGCGACGGGCTGCGCATCAACGACCGTTCCGGGGCGACCCACCTCGACAGCCTGCGCGACGCCGTCGTGGCGCACGGCGCCGACGCCGGCATCGCCCATGACGGCGACGCCGACCGGTGCCTGGCCGTGGACTCTGCCGGGGAGATCGTCGACGGCGACCAGATCCTGGCGCTGTGCGCGCTGGCGCTCGCCGAGCGCGGCGAGCTCGAGCGCGGCACCGTGGTCGTCACCGTGATGTCGAATCTCGGATTCCACCACGCCATGCGCGACGCCGGCATCGACGTCGTCACCACCCCGGTCGGGGACCGCTACGTCCTGGAGGCCATGCGCTCCGGCGCCTACTCGCTCGGCGGCGAGCAGAGCGGGCACGTGGTCTTCCTCCGCCACGCCGGCACCGGCGACGGGCTGCTCACCGCCCTGCAGATCCTCGGCCGGATGGCGGAGACCAGCCAGCCGCTGCACGAGCTGGCGAAGGCGATGACCCGGCTGCCGCAGGTCCTGGTGAACGTCCGCGGTGTCGACCGGGCGCGGGCGGAGACCTCCGACGAGCTGCGCGCCGCGGTGGCCGACGCCGAGGCGGAGCTGGCCGGGGCCGGCCGGGTGCTGCTGCGGCCGTCCGGCACCGAGCCGCTGGTGCGCGTGATGGTCGAGGCACCGACGGACGAGCTCGCCCGGGACGTCGCCGGCCGGCTCGCCGACGTCGTGCAGCGCGCCCTGCGCTGACCAGCGCGCCCTGCACTGAACCCGCGTTCGCACCCGTCACCCGCGGGCCCGTTCCGCGGGCCCGATTTCCGCGGGCGGGGAGCGTCGGGCACGTGCCGGTGGAGTCGGCCGACGCCGACGGGACATCTCCGGCAACCGAGTGGTCCGTGCCTGGCGCTCGGACCGGACTGCGTACGCTGAGCAACATGTGCGGGATCATTGGTTACGTCGGTGATCAATCAGCCTTGGACGTCGCGCTGAGCGGGCTGCGCCGGCTGGAGTACCGCGGCTACGACTCCGCGGGTGTCGCCGTCGTCGGCGCGGGTGCGCTGAGAACCGCGCGCCGCGCCGGGCGGCTGGCGAACCTGGAGAAGATCCTCGGCGAGGACAACGACCCCATGCCCGGCACGACCGGGATGGGGCACACCCGCTGGGCGACGCACGGCGGCCCGACCGACGTCAACGCCCACCCGCACACCGACTGCACCGGCACCGTCGCGGTGATCCACAACGGCATCATCGAGAACTTCGCGGAGCTGCGCGCCGAGCTGGAGGCCGCCGGCCACGAGCTGGCCAGCGAGACCGACACCGAGGTCGTCGCCCACCTGCTCGAGATCGAGATGGCCCGCGATCCCGGCTCCCGCCCGGCGGGGTCGGCGCTCCCGCACCCGCTCAGCGAGGCGTTGCGCATCGTGTGCCGCCGGCTGGAGGGCGCGTTCACGCTCGTCGTCCTGCACCGCGACCATCCCGAGGTCGTGGTGGGCGCGCGGCGCAACAGCCCGCTCGTCGTCGGCCTCGGCGCGGGCGAGACCTTTCTGGCCAGCGACGTCTCCGCGTTCATCGCGCACACCCGTGAGGCGCTCGAGATCGGCCAGGACCAGCTCGTCGAGGCCCGGCGCGACGGTGTGACCGTCTACGACTTCGCCGGCGCCGTCGTCGAGGGGCGCCGCTACCACGTCGACTGGGACGCGAGCGCCGCCGAGAAGGGCGGCTACCCCTACTTCATGTTGAAGGAGATCAGCGAGCAGCCCACGGCGCTCGCCGACACGCTGCGCGGGCGGCTCTCCGCGGAGGGCACCATCGTCCTGGACGAGGAGCGCCTCTCCGACCAGGACTTCCGCGACATCGACAAGGTCTTCATCGTGGCCTGCGGGACGGCCTACCATGCCGGCCTGATCGCCAAGTACGCGATCGAGCACTGGACGCGGCTGCCCTGCGAGGTCGAGATGGCCTCGGAGTTCCGCTACCGCGACCCGGTGCTGGACCGCTCGACGCTGGTCGTCGCGATCAGCCAGAGCGGCGAGACGCTCGACACCCTGATGGCGGTCAAGCACGCCCGTCAGCAGAAGGCCCGCGTGCTGGCGATCTGCAACACGAACGGCTCGACGATCCCGCGAGAGTCGGACGCCGTTCTGTACACCCGGTGTGGTCCCGAGGTGGGCGTGGCGGCGACGAAGACGTTCCTCGGGCAGGTGGCGGCCTGCCTGCTCGTCGGCCTGTTCCTGGCACAGACCCGGGGCGTCCTCTACGGCGACGAGGTCGCCGCCTACGTGGACCGGCTACAGCGCGTCCCGGAGCTCGTCCGGCGCACGCTCGCCACCGTCGAGCCGGTGCGGGAGCTCGCCCGCGGCCTGGTCGACGCCAAGGCGGTGCTGTTCCTCGGCCGCCACGTCGGCTACCCGGTGGCACTGGAGGGCGCGCTGAAGCTGAAGGAACTGGCCTACATGCACGCCGAGGGCTTCCCGGCCGGGGAGCTGAAGCACGGCCCGATCGCGCTGATCGAGCCCGGCCTGCCGGTGGTCGTGGTCGTGCCGTCGCCGCGCGGGCGGGCGAGCCTGCACGGGAAGATCGTCTCCAACATCCAGGAGGTCCGTGCCCGCGGCGCCCGCACGATCGTGATCGCGGAGGAGGGCGACACCGCCGTCGAGCCCTACGCGGACCACCTGATCCGGGTTCCCGCCACGTCATCGCTGTTCGCGCCGCTGGTCACGACCCTGCCGCTGCAGGTCTTCGCCTGCGAGCTCGCGCTCGCGCGCGGGCTGGACGTCGACCAGCCGCGCAACCTGGCCAAGTCCGTCACGGTCGAGTAGCACCAGCGCGGCCTGGGCCGAGGGCCGTCAGGTGTGTCGCCTCGGCACCGCGGCGGAGGGGCGCGCCGGCGTGGTGGCCGGCACGCCCCCGTCTGGCGTCAGCCCAGGTCCTTCGGCTGTCCGCCGGGTGCGCTCGCGCCGCCACCGGCCGGGCCAGGATCGGTGGAACCGGCCGTGCCGGCGGGCCCGGAGCCTGCGCTGCCGTCCTCGGCCGGGCCGGCCGCCGGTGAATCCGTCGGGTCGCCGGCGAGGATGCGGTACAGGCCGCGCCGGGTCTCGGTGAGGAGGTCCCGGGCCGCGGCGATCTGGTCGGCGTCGCCGGCCTGCGCGACCTGGACGACCGCCGCGCCGACCCCGAAGGCCAGCGTCCGCAGCGCGGTTGTCTCGTCGTCCGCGCTCGCCGCGGCGGTCTCCCACGGCTTGGCCGTTCCGGCGCGGGCCTCCACGTGGGCGCGGCCCGCGTCGGTGAGGTGGAAGACGCGGCGCCCGTCGCGCTCCTCGGCGCGGACCAGCCCCTCGTCGGCGAGCAGCGACAGCACGGGGTAGACGGAGCCGGGACTCGGCCGCCAGACCCCGCCGCTGCGGGAGGCCAGCTCGCCGATCATCTGGTAGCCGTGCATCGGCTCCTCGGCGAGCAACGCGAGCAGTGCCTCGCGGACGTCGCCGCGGGCGACCCGTGCCCCGCGCCCGAAACCGGGCCCCGGCGGGAAGCCGCGGCCGAACGGCCAGCCGCCCGGCCCGAACCCCCCCGGCCCGAAGGGCCCGCCCGGCCGGCCGCCCCGCCCACCGCGCCCACCGCGCCCGCGCGGGCCGGGGCCGTGGTCGCCACCGTGTTCGCCGGGCCCGTGGTCACCGTGCATGTGGTCATCGTGCATGTGGCTGCGGTGCTCGCCGTGCGCATGGCCGCGGTGCTCGCCGTGCACGTGGCTGTGCTCGCCCGGCCGGCACGAGCCTCGGGCCGCCTCGGCGAGTGCCAGAAGCCGGGTGGGATCCAGGAGCCGGGTGGGGTCGAACGGCAGGTACCGGCCCCAGGTGTCCCAGCGGGCGTCCCATCCCGGCATGGCGTGTGAACTCATTGTGATCTCCTTAGCAAGTGGATCGCGTTGCTTCGCGTACGTTCACGATATATCGCGATGGAGCGGATGGCTACCCTTCCTCTCCACCTAGCAGGCAGACCAGTCCCGTCGTTCCGTAGGATTGGTGAATGATCATTTCGGCGTCGGAGGGCGACGGGCACGGTGAGGGGGCGGTCACCCCCCTCGAGGCCGCCTTCGAGGAGCGCGCGTGTGCCCAGCGCGCGGGCACTGCCGTCTTCATGGAGGGCGTCAGCCTCGCTTTGCTCGGCCGGGTGGAGCAGCTGCGGATCCGGCCGACCAACGCGTCGGGAACCGTCGACGACGACGGGCACCAGCAGGTCCGGCTGGAGGCTGGCGACGATGGTCCCGGCTCCACGTGCACCTGCTCCGACAGCTCGGGCGGGGTCTTCTGCCGCCATGCCGTGGCGGTGGCGCTGGTCGCCACGGGCTCGGCCGGGATGGCGGAGGACGACGACGAGGAGGACGGCCACGCCGAGGACCTCTTCGCCGACGATCCCGTGCACGCGGCGATCAGGGTGTTCCTGAGCCGCGTCCCGCGGGCGGAGCTGGTCGAGACGCTCCTCGACGCCGCCGACGAGAACGAGGTCGTGGCGGACGTGCTCTGGGAGGCCACGGTGGCCTGGCACGGCCGCCAGCACGGAGCCGTCTGACCGACGGCCCGCCGCGGTGCGCGCGGCGCGGGGCCGTCCGGCATCGCATCGCATCGCGCCGCGCCTGGGGCCGATCTGCGCGACCGGGGGCACTCCCGGCGGGAGCATGACCGCATGCTCGAAGCACACACCGTTGCCGAGGTACGGGACGCCGAGGCGCCCCTGCTCGCGTCCCTGCCCTCCGGCGGGCTCATGCAGCGCGCCGTGTCCGGTCTCGTCTCGCACGCGGTCCGCCGCGTCGACCGGGTGTACGGCGCCCGGATCGTCGTCCTCGCCGGTTCCGGTGACAACGGCGGTGACGCGCTGTGGGCCGGTGCCCGGCTGGCCGCCCGCGGCGCCCGCGTCCACGCCCTCGCTCCCGGCCGGACCCATCCCGAGGGCACGGCTGCCCTCCTCGCGGCCGGCGGGCGGCTGCACCGCACCGGCCCGGTCGACCCGCCCGCGCCGGAGGGGATGGGCGCCGACGCGGCCGCCGACCTCCTCGACTCCGCCGACCTCGTCCTGGACGGGCTGCTCGGCATCGGCGGCCGCGGCGAGCTGCGCGAGCCGTACGCCCGGCTCACCACGCTCGCGCCGGCCCGGCGGACGGTGGCCGTGGACGTGCCCAGCGGGGTCGACGCGGACACCGGCGCGGTGGCGGAGGGGGCCGTGCGGGCGGCCGGCACCGTCACCTTCGGCACGTACAAGCGCGGCCTGCTGGTCGGACCCGGAGCTTTCCACGCCGGGCGGGTCGAGCTGGTCGACATCGGGCTGACCCTGCCCGAGCCCGACCTACGAGCCCTGCAGGACGTCGACGTGGCCCGGCTGTTGCCCGTCCCGGTCGAGGCCGACTCGAAGTACTCCCGCGGCGTGCTCGGGCTCGTCGGCGGCAGCGACCGGTACCCGGGAGCCGCGGTGCTGGCGGTCGGCGGCGCGCTGCGCGGCGGCGCGGGCTACCTGCGGGTGGTCGCCGAGGCCGGCGCCGCCGAGTACGTCCGCCGGGCCCACCCGGAATCCGTGCTGACGGTGATCGAGGCGGGGGACGCGGAGGCGATGCTCGGGGTGGGCCGGGTCCAGGCGTGGGCGATCGGCCCCGGCCTCGTACCGGACGAGGGCACCCGGCGCCTCGTCGACGCGCTGCTCGAGCAGACCGAGAGCGGCCTGCTCGTGGACGCCGGCGCGTTGGACGCGCTCGCGTCCGCCGTCGCCGCCCGCCCGGCGGTGCTGCGGGACCGCGCGGGCGCCGTCGTTCTGACCCCGCACGAGGGCGAGTTCATCCGGCTGACCGGCACGGCACTCGGCTGGGACCAGGCCGGCACACCTGAGCGCCTGCGGGCCGACCGTCTCGGCACCGTCCGCCAGGCGGCGCGGGACCTCGGCGCCGTCGTCCTGCTGAAGGGCAACCGGACGATCATCGCCGCCCCCGGCGGGGAGGCCTTCGTCAACCTCACCGGGACGCCATGGCTGGGAACGGCCGGATCCGGTGACGTTCTCACCGGACTCGCCGGTTCCCTGCTGGCCGCGGGCCTGCCGGCGCCGCAGGCGGCCGCCGTGGGCGCGTTCCTGCATGGCCGGGCGGGGGAGCGCGGGCCCGTGCCGCTCGCCGCCGCGGACCTGCCCGCGCTCCTGCCCGGGGTCGTCGAGGACCTGCTTGCTAGCGTCGAGGGGTGAGCCCGCAGCCCCCATCGCACCCGCCGCGTGCCTACGCGGCCATCGAGCTCGACGCCGTGCGCGACTCGGTCGCGGCCCTGGTCGCCCGCGCCGGCGCCGCCGCGACCATGGCCGTGGTCAAGGCGGACGGGTACGGGCACGGAATGCTGCCCTGCGCCCGGGCCGCCCTGGACGCCGGCGCGAGCTGGCTCGGGACGGCCTTCCTGGAGGAGGCGCTGGCGCTGCGGGCCGCCGGGATCACCGTCCCGGTGCTCTCCTGGCTGGCGGCGCCGGGTGAGCGCCTCGCCGCGGGCATCGCGGCGGACGTCGACCTCTCCGCGTCCGCCGGCTGGGCGCTCGACGACCTCGCCGCCGCGGCCCGCACCGCCGGCCGGGCCGCCCGGGTGCACCTCAAGATCGACACTGGCCTCGGGCGGGCCGGTGCCACCGGCGAGGACTGGCCCGGTCTGTGCGACAGCGCCGCGGCGCTCGAGGCGGACGGGCTCATCGAGGTCGTGGGCGTGTGGAGCCACTTCGCCTTCGCCGACGCGCCCGGCCACCCGACCGTCCAGGCGCAGATCAGCCGGTTCGGTGACGCGGTGGACGTCGCCCGCAAGGCCGGGCTGCGCCCGCAGGTGCGCCACCTCGCGAACTCGGCCGCGACGCTGGTCAGCCCGGAGGCGCACTTCGACATGGTCCGGCCGGGCGTGTCGGTGTACGGGCTGTCGCCGGGGCCCGAGGTCGGGCCGCCGTCCGCGTTCGGGCTGCGGCCCGCGATGACGCTGCGCGCCAGCACCGCGCTGGTGAAGCGGGTGCCGGCGGGCACTGGAGTGTCCTACGCGCACCGCTACCGGACGTCGGCGGAGACCGGCCTCGCCGTCGTCCCGCTCGGCTACGCCGACGGCATCCCCCGCTCGGCCACGAACACGGCCGAGGTGCTCGTGGGCGGGCGCCGGCGGCGCATCGCCGGCACCGTCTGCATGGACCAGTTCGTCGTGGACGTCGGTGCCGACCCGGTGCGCGTAGGCGACGAGGTGATCCTCTTCGGCCCCGGCGACCGGGGCGAGCCGACCGCGGACGACTGGGCGCGCGCGCTCGGCACCATCAACTACGAGATCGTCACCCGGATCGGCCCGCGGGTACCGCGCGTCTACATCTGACCGCCGGATACGCCTGATCGGCCGGGACGTCTGGTCAGCCGCAGCCGCCGGTGCCGCACGCGCCGCCGCCGTGCTCGTGGCCGGCTGTGGCGCCCCCGAACATGCCGCGTTCCATCCGGCGGCGGACCGGCTGCGGGTTCGCCGCGCGCTCGGCGGCCTTCTCGATCTCGTCGCGCGTGGTCAGTGTCAGCATCACCGGCCCGCTCTGGGCGGGAACGGCCGGCTGGGCACCGGCCCCGGCGAGGTCGTCATCCAGCTCGTCGAGATCCTCGTCGAGATCCTCGTCGAGATCGACAGCGCCGCCATACGTGGGCGACGTGGTCAGCTTGCTCTTCCGCCACCGCAGTTTCACGACGCCTCCCCTGGTCGCAACCACACGGCTGGACCAGGTCCACGCTAGCGGAGGATCGCGGAGCGGACCCGGTGGATCTCTGTGATCCCCTGTCGGGTATCCGCCTGCGGCGAGACGTGTCCTCCCGGGTCTGCTCATGACATCGCTTTCGGGCATCGGGCACCATCGGGCATCATCGGGGTGTCGTGCGTTCTATGGCCGGAAGGTGGGCAGACGGTGGCAGGCGCCCCAACCGATCGTGGTTCCACCGGCGGTTCGGTCCGCTCGCCTGGCGCTGCCCGTGCCGCCCTTTCGGTCGGCTCGGCGGGGGCTGCCGGTGCCCTGACCGCGACCGCCGGCGCGGCGCGGGCGGTGGCCCGGGCAACGGGATCCGCCGTGGGCTCCCGGGCCGCGCGCCGTGGTGGGACGGTGGGCCTGGTCGGAGCCGCGATCGCGGCCGGCCTGATCGCCGAGCGCCGGGCCGTGCGGCGCCACCGGGCCGTACCCGACCTGCCGGAGCGGGAGCGGGTCGGCCCGATCGGCGGCCGGGCCGACATGGTGGTCGCCGTGGCGGACGGTGTCCCGCTGTATGTGGAGGAGACCGCGCAGGACCCCCCGCCCCGATCCGGAGCGGGCTCCGCCGCGCCGACGCTGGTCTTCGTGCACGGCTTCTGTGTGAACAGTGACTCGTGGGTGTTCCAGTACCGCGCCCTGCGCGACCTGGGCCCGATGGTCTTCTACGACCAGCGCGCGCACGGCCGCTCCGGCCCGTCCGAGGCGGCGAACTGCACGATCGACCAGCTCGCGGCAGACCTCTACCAGGTCCTCGCCGAGCGGGTCCCCGAAGGTCCGATCGTCCTGATCGGCCACTCGATGGGCGGCATGACGATCCTCGCGCTGGCGGGGGAGCATCCGGAGCTCTTCGGTGACCGCGTCATCGGGGTGGCGCTCATCTCGACCAGCGCGGGTGATCTCCCCCGGGTGACCTTCGGCCTACCGGCACTGATCACGGGCGGCGTGCGCCGGGTGCTACCTGGGCTCGCGATCGGCATGCGCAGCGCCCCGTCGCTGTTCGAGCGCGCCCGCCGGCGGGGCAGCGACTTCTCCTGGGAGATCACTCGGCGGATCGGCTTCGGCTCGACCGATGTGCCCCCGTCCGTTGTCTCGTTCCTGGAGACGATGGTGGGGGACACGCCGATCACCGTCATGGCCTCCTTCATGTCCACCCTGCTCGACCATGACAAGCTGGACGCCGCCGTCAACCTCCGCGGCTCTCCCACCATCCTGCTGGTCGGGGACGGCGACCTCATGACGCCGCTCGCGCACAGCCTGACCCTCGCCGAGCTGCTGCCCGACGCCGAGCTGCGGGTCGAGGAGGGCGCGGGGCACGCGGTCATGCTGGAACGACCGGCCGCGGTGAACGCCGCCATCCGCGACCTGGTCGAACGGGTCCGCCCGCCGCGCCGGGCACCGCTGCGGGCGCCCGACCCCGTCGGGCCGTGACAGCGGGCCCGCGGGGAGCGGTACGCGACGCCGGCCCGGTACCGCGCCGGCGTCGGACCCGGCTCCGCGGCGCCCGACGGCGCGCCGGGTGACGACGACGCGCCGGCGACATACGAAGAACCACGGACGAGGACGGATACGCACCGATGACCACGCCCGCCGTCCCCGAGATCGCGGTCGAGGATCCCGACCAGATGCGTGCGCTCGGCGCGCGCCTCGCGCCGCTGCTGCGCGCCGGTGACCTGATCATCCTGGACGGCCCGCTGGGCGCCGGCAAGACCGTTTTCGTCCAGGGGCTCGCGGCCGGCCTCGGGGTCTGCTCCCCGGTGACGTCGCCGACGTTCGTCCTCGCCCGGGTGCACACCGACGGCCGCCTGCCGCTGGTCCACGTGGACGCCTATCGGCTCGGTGGCGCCACCGAGGTCGACGATCTCGATCTGGACGCCGATCTCGGGCGGTCGGTGTGCGCGGTCGAGTGGGGTTCCGGGCTGGTGGAGCAGATGGCCGCGGCCCATCTGCGGGTGGAGATCAGCCGTCCGTCCGGCGACGAGACCGGCGATGTGCGGCGGGTGCGGCTGCGGCCCGCGGGGGCCGACTGGGCCGCCCGGCTGACCGCGCTGGCCACTCCGGACCTCACACCGCACCCGCAGGGGCCCGCGGCGCGTTAGCCGAGTCGTGCCATCGGTGCACCCGGCCCGTCGGCGTCCGCCGGTGCGTGCCGGCCTCTTACCGGGCCGGGCGGCGGGTCGGGTGCTGTCGGGCTCGGGCCGGATCGCGTCGACCTGTTGGTGCCGGCCTGTTGGTGGTGGCCGGGCGTGCCGCCGGGATCGTGGCACGCACGACGCGCTACCCGCGCCCGGACCCGTGCCGGCCGCGATGCCGCGATGTCCTGAGGGCGGGAACCGCCTCGGTGCGGCGGGCGCCCGCGGCGCGGGAACCAGCCCCCGTCGGTGGAATTCCCGGGACGGCCAGGCAGGCCGCCGGCTCCGCGCCGTCCTAGCACCTATTCGGGTGGGCATGTTCGGGTAACCCGGTGAAGTGATTCCAGGAACACGGGGGCTCACCGGCGGTGAATTTTCGCTGCCGTTCCGGAATGGCGTTGGCGGTCGGACGTGAGCCGTCGCATAGCAGTGGGTGACCTAGATCATGTTAAGGTCAGATGTCCCAGTGTTAATGTTCGCCCCCGACCCCGTTCCTATACCGCGTCTCGGGTGGGCGTGTCGTGGCAAGTAGCGCTTGAGGACAAATAGTCAACGTTCTGTAGTTGATGAGTTGTTCCGCTATATTGGCGGCGTAGGCGCGAAGTTCATGCATGTAGCGGCCTGACTGCTTCATGTAAGGGCCGCGGAGAACCGGGATGGCCCGTTGTGGCCGGGAGAGGGGGGCGAGTGCGCAGCAGCACCGCTGCCGACCTTGTGGACGCTCCGGTGGAGCGGTCGACCCGGTCCCGCCGTACACGCAGCGACTTCCTCGCGAGCCGGCGTGATCTGCTCGACGCCGTGGGCCGGCTCCTCGCCCGCAACGGGCGCCGCTTCAGCCTCGTCGACCTCGCGGCGGAGGCGGGCGTCTCGACGGCGACCGCGTACCGCCACTTCGTCGACGTCCACGACGCCCTCGACGTGTACTACCTCCAGCTCATCGACGTACTGGTGACCGACATCCGCGCCCTGGCGGTCGGTGAGGACCACCTGGGCAACTTCGAGGTCGTCTGCGAGGTGTGGGTCCGCTCGGCCGCGCGGTGGGGGCGGGCGGCGGTGCACGTGCGCTCCGCCCAGGGGTATCTCGCCCGGCTGCAGGGCCGTGACGACCTCGTCTCCAAGCTGCACCAGGTGCTCGCGCCGGTTGTGCTCGGCCTGGTGGACAACGGCGTGCTGCCGCCTCAGGAGCCCGAGTACGCGGTGCTGTTGTGGGCCTCGGTCTTCGACGAGCGGGTGATCGTCGACCTGCTCGACACCCTCGGCTGGTCGGTCGAGCAGGTCGCGCAGAAGCTCACCGCCTCGGCGCTGCGGATGCTCGGCTACACCGGCTGGACCCCCCTGCGGCCGGCCTTCCCGCCGGCGGGTTCCGGTGCGCAGGCGCCCGCCGCCGGTCCGGTTCCCCCGGCCCCCGTGCCGGCCTCGCCCGCCTCGCCCCCGCGCCGCCACGGAGCCGCTGGTCCAGGCGGGATCGCGACGCGCGGTGCGGGCAGCCTCGGTGCCGGGCCGGTGCTGGCTCGCGCCGGCGCGCCGGCGGGCGGCGTCGACCCCCGGATCAGGCTCCGCTCCGGCGGCGCCGGCCGGCTGACCCACTAGGTTCCCTCCCGGACCGGTCCCGGCGTACATGTCGGGACCGGTCTGACGCGTCCGGCCGCCGTCCGGCGACCGCCACGCCCTGACGGGCGCCCTGACGGGCGCCTGGACGGACGCCTGGACGGGCCCGCCCGGTACGCCGCACCACCGATGGCGGCCCCCGCCCGGCCCGCGGGGCCACTCGACGCCGGCCCGCCCGGCCACCGCGCCACTCGATGCGTTTGGTTCCCGTTGTTTTCTGGGTGGCGCTGGTGGTCGCGCCGGTCGGGTCCGGGTCCGCCGGTCCGGCCTGCTCCGGCCTGCTCCGGTCGGCCCGCGTGGTTCCGGTAGTTCTTCTGTTGTGATTTTTTGGCGGCTCGGCCCGGCGGTCCGGGGGGTGTGGTCCGGCGCTCGTGTTACCTCTTGTTACCGGCCTCCGATGTCGGGGAATGCACTTCTTTCGCCCCGCTGCCTTTCCGGTCCGATATTCCTCCCGGGCATACGGTGAATTCTCTTGTCGTTGATGCGCTCACGGGAGCGTTCACCGTCGGGACGCCGTCCCGGCGAGTTTTCTGCGGATTTTTTCGGAGTCGGGGGTCCGGGACTCCTTCCGGAGGCCCGCGCAACTGCGCTGCCCAATCGCCTGGGCGGATGCTCGGCATACGGATCGATCAGTCCCCGCACCCGGTGCCGCGCGCCGGGTGCGGGCCCGGCAGCGGGGGTCCGTAGGCTGGACGGGTGCTCGTCCTGGCGCTCGACACCTCGACGGCGGCCTGCGCGGTCGCGCTGGTCGAGTTCGGCGCGCCGCCCGCCGGGCCGTTGGTCCGTGCCTCCCGGGTGGTCTGGGACGCCCGCCGCCACGGTGAGCTGCTGGCGCCGATGATGCGCGACGTGCTCGCCGCGGCCGGCGTCCGCCCGCCCGAGGTGCGCGCCGTCGTCGTCGGGGCCGGCCCGGGCCCGTTCACCAGCCTGCGGGTGGGCATGGTCACCGGGGCCGCCTTCGCCGCCGCGCTCGGTGTCCCCGCCTACGGCGTCTGCTCCCTGGACGGCATCGGGGCCGCGACGACCGGCCCGGTCGGCGTCATCACCGACGCGCGGCGCCGTGAGGTGTTCTGGGCCCGCTACCAGGACGGAACGCGTGTCGGCGAGCCCGGTGTGGGAGCCCCGGCGACCGTCGCCGCGGATCTGCGCGCCGCCGGCGTCGAACGGGTGACAGGGCCCGGGGCCGGTCTGTACCCGGACGCGTTCGCCGGCTTCGGCACCCCGCCCGCCGGCGGTCCGGGCGAGCTGACCGGTTCGGGCGAGCAGCGCGGTTCGGACGCCCAGAGCGGTTCGGGCGAGCCGAGTGGAGCCGAGCCGGAGTATCCGGCGCCGGAGGTGCTCGCCCGCCTCGTCGCCGCGGACATCGTGGCCGGGCGTGATCCCGGGCCGCTCACCCCCCGCTACCTGCGGCGGCCCGACGCCGCCGAGCCCCGGGGCCCCAAAGCCGTCACCGCCTCGCGCCCGGAGCCGGCGCGGTCGGCCACGGCCGCCACCGGAGCAGCGCCGGCCGGAGCAGCGCCGGCTGGAGCAGCGCCGGCTGGAGCAGCGCCGGCTGGAGCAGCGCCGGCCGGGACGGTGCCGGTATGAGCGCCGCTGCCGTGGACCCGACGCCGAGCGCGGGCGACGTCGACCTCGTGCCGATGCGCTGGTGGCACCTGGGCGAGATCGCGACCCTGGAGCGGCAGGTCTTCGACCTGGACCCCTGGTCGGCCGAACTCTTCTGGTCGGAGCTCGCGCAGGGCGACAACCGGCACTACCTGGTCGCGGTCGCGGGTGGCTCGATCGTCGGCTACGCCGGGCTGGCGCTGCAGGGCGACGAGTCCTACATCCAGACGATCGGGGTCGTCCCGGCCATGCGCGGGCGTCACCTCGGATCGCGGCTGATGATCGCCCAGCTCCGGGAGGCACGGCGGCGTGGCGCCCGCAGCTGCGGGCTCGAGGTGCGCACCGACAACCGGCCTGCGCGGGCCCTCTACACCCGGCTCGGGTTCGTCGATCTCGGCGTCCGTCGCGGCTACTACCAGCCGTCGGGCGGCGACGCCTACGTGATGCGCGTGCGGCCGATCGACACCGTTGGTTACGGGACGCTGCTGGACCGGGTCGAGGCGGCCGTCCTGCGGGACGCCAGGGCCGCCTCGTGAGGGCCCTCGGCACCGTCGTGAGGGCCGCCGGCGCCGCGGCGGGGGGTTGGACATGAGGACACCGGCCCGACCGCTGGTGCTGGGCATCGAGACCTCGTGCGACGAGACCGGCGTCGGCCTCGTCCGTGGCGGCGAGTTGCTCGCCGACGCGCTCGCCTCCTCGGTCGACGAGCACGCCCGGTACGGCGGCGTGGTGCCCGAGATCGCCGCGCGGGCGCACCTGGAGGCGATGGTCCCGACGATCGAGCTGGCGTTGGACCGCGCCGGCCTGCGCCCCCGGGACGTCGACGCCGTCGCGGTGACGTCCGGCCCGGGGCTGGCCGGCGCGCTGCTGGTCGGGGTCGCCGCGGCGAAGGCGTACGCGCTGGCGCTGGGCGTCCCGCTGCACGGGGTGCACCATCTCGCCGCGCACGTCGCCGTCGACACGCTTGAGCACGGCCCGCTGCCGCGCCCGGCGGTGGCGCTGCTGGTCTCCGGTGGGCACAGCTCGTTGCTGCTGGTCCCCGATCTCGCGGCCGAGCCGGTCGAGTCGCTGGGGGCCACGGTGGACGACGCCGCCGGGGAGGCCTACGACAAGGTCGCCCGGTTGCTCGGCATGCCGTTCCCGGGTGGCCCGCCGATCGACGCGGCGGCCCGCGAGGGCAGCCCGCACATCCCGTTCCCGCGCGCCAAGGCGGGGGACGGCACGTTCGACTTCTCCTTCTCCGGGCTCAAGACCGCGGTCGCCCGTTGGGTGGAGGCCCGGCGGCGGGCCGGCGAGCCCGTGCCGGTCGCGGATGTCGCGGCGTCGTTCCAGGAGGCCGTGGCGGACGTGCTCACCGCGAAGGCGGTCGCGGCCTGCCGGGCGCACGGCGTGGACACCCTGGTGGTCGGGGGCGGTGTCGCGGCCAACAGCCGGCTGCGCGCGCTCGCCGCGCTGCGCTGCGAGGCGGCGGGCATCACGCTGCGGATCCCGCGGCCGGGGCTGTGCACCGACAACGGCGCGATGGTCGCGGCGCTCGGGTCGCTGCGGGTCGAGGCCGGCGTCGAGCCCTCGCCGCTGGACCTTCCCGCGTCCTCCACGCTCGCCCTCTGACCGTTTCCGCTCTCTGACGTCTCCACCCGCCGACGTCTCCACCCGCCGACCGTCTTCGTCCGCTGACCGCCTTCTGACCACCTTCGCCGGCCCGGGACCCGTCACGGGGGCCCGGCCCGGGGGCGCGCAGGCGGCGGCGCGGGGGCGGGGCCCCCCCCGGGGGGGGG
>NZ_JALKFY010000001.1:259043-283003 GCF_023242985.1 Frankia sp. Mgl5
CCCCCCCGGCCCCCGCCCGCCCCCCCCTCCCCCCCCCCGCGCCCCGCCCGGCCCCGCGCCCGGGGCCCGGGGCCGGGCGGCGCTCAGGCGGCGGCGCGGTCGCGGGCCGCCTGCTCCGCGGCCGTCCGGGAGGCCTCGAACACGTCGGTGAACGCGGCGAGCGCCGGGTTCACCTTCGACAGCGTCATCACGACGGTGATGAACTCGATGTTGTCTGCGCCGAGTACCTCGAAGGCGTGGCGCAGGTAGGGGACCTGGTGGTCCCAGCCCTCCTTGGGGGCGCCGGGGGCGTAGGAGCCCCCCTGCGCGGTGATGACGGTGACCTTCCTGCCCGCCAGCACGCCGTCGCCGGCCGTCCCGCCGGCCGTGCGGCCCATGACGATGACCTGGTCCAGCCAGGCCTTGATCGTTGACGGGTAGGCGTAGTTGTACATCGGCACCGAGATCACGTACTCGTCGGCGCTCTCGACCTCCTCGAGGTACTCCTCGCGGATCTTCACGGCCTCGGCCTGCTCGGGTGTGCGCTGCTCGGGGGGCGTCTGGCCGCCGGACACCAGCGCCCAGTTCAGGTGCGGCGGCGGGCTGGTGGCCAGGTTGCGGTGGGTCAGAGTCCCGTCCGGGTGGTGCTTGCGCCAGGACTCGGCGTAGGCCTCGGCGACCCCGCGGGAGACGGAGCCCTCCGGGGCGAGGCTGGAGTCGATGTGCAGCAGGTGGGGCATCGGAGCTCTCCTTGATCACGATCGGGAGGCGGGTGCCGGTCTCGGCGCGCGCCGCGGGAGGGAGGGTGCCGATCCGGCCGATCCGGCGCTGGCGCCGTGTGCGTCCCGTCGACTCCCCGTTGACTCCCCGTCGACTCCGGTGATTTTGGTGTGCGAGCAGATGGTCGTACCAGGCAATAATCTCTGTCAACACCTATCTGTTCTACAGATTAGTTCATGATGATCGGGGTACTGTGTTCGGGTGGAGCGGTCCTCGGGCGCGTCGCCGATGCCGGCCTCCGTCGTGCCCCGGCCCGCCTCCCCGGCGGCGGAGCGACAGGACGAGCCGTCGGCCGCCGCTGGCCCGTCTGCCGCCGGCTGTCCGTCCGTCGCCGCCGACGCGGAGCTCGAACTGCCCGACGAGGTCCGCGACGACCTGCGCTGGATCGTCGGTCAGATCCAGCACGGGTACCTGGCCGCGTCCGCGAGCGCCGTCGGTGGCCTGCCCGGTGGTCTCAAGGGTTTCTACGTGCTGGACGCCGCGGTCGGAGGAACGGCGCACAACCAGATCGAGGTCGCCCGCCGTTTCTCCATCGACCGGACCGTGATGGTCCGGCTGGTCGACGAGATGGAGCGCGCCGGCCTGGTCGAGCGCCGGCCGGACCCGGCGGACCGCCGGGCGCGAATGATCATCGCCACCGAGCGGGGAATCCAGGAGCACGAGCGGGTGCGGCGGCAGCTGCGCGCCGTCGACGACCACGTCCTGGCGCCGCTGGCACCCGCGGACCGGGAGGTCTTCACCGGGCTGGCGCGGCTCGTCGCGGCACACCTGGTCGCGATGGATCCGACCAGGGGTGCCGCCGCGTGCGCCACGGTCGAGGCCACGCTGCAGAGTGCCACCACCGGTTGTGACGGTCCCGATGCCTGCGCGGGTGTCGCCGGCGCCACCGACATCACCGACATCACCGGCGGGCCCGGTGCCGGCCGCGCCGAGCCGGGCTGCTGACCGGGCGGGTCGGGCCGCGATGACGGTCACGTGGATGTGGGAGGCGAAGGCGGCCCCCGGCCAGGCCGCGGAGCTGGAGCGATGGGCCCGAGCGGCGGTGCGCGGGCGGGATGCCGAGATCTATCTCGGCCGTGGGCCGTCCACGGGTCTCGTGGTGGTCCTCCTGCACCTCGGCGTCGAGGGGTCCACGAGTGCCGCCGGCGACCCGCCGCTCCCGGACCCCCCGGATGGGCTCATTGCCGGATCCGCGCATGCCTGGCAGTTCGAGCGCGCACCGAACCGTCTTGACAGATCCGACCTTCTTGGTTGACGTGTGTGGTGCGGGTGCTAGGTTGGCACTCGGCACTTGAGAGTGCCAGCGACAGGCGCCTGTTCACCCGCGACGGCAGGCCGCCAGGGTCGCTCTCTCATCCAGCGAAGGAAGGGGGAGGTCGATCGTGACGACCGCCACCAAGGTTGCAATCAAGCCGCTCGAGGACCGGATCGTCGTCCAGCCCTCGGACGCCGAGACGACCACCGCGTCCGGCATCGTGATCCCGGACACCGCCAAGGAGAAGCCCCAGGAGGGGACCGTCCTTGCCGTCGGCCCGGGTCGGTTCGAGGACGGCAAGCGCGTCCCGCTCGACGTCAAGGTCGGCGACGTGGTGCTCTACAGCAAGTACGGCGGCACCGAGGTCAAGTACGCCGGCGAGGAGTACCTGGTGCTCTCCGCTCGGGACGTCCTGGCGATCATCGAGAAGTAGACCGGACGCCGGTAGCAGCAGGCAGGGCGTGTCCCACCGGTGGTCCCCTGGTTTCCGCCGGGGGGCCGCGGTGGGGCGCGCCCTTCTTGTTTCGCCGGGCCGCGGTGTCGGGAGGACACACAGGTATGCCGAAGATTCTCACGTTCAACGAGGACGCCCGCCGCTCGCTCGAGCGGGGCGTGAACGCCCTCGCGGACGCGGTCAAGGTGACGATCGGCCCGCGCGGCCGCAACGTCGTCATCAGCAAGTCGTACGGCGCGCCGACGATCACCAACGACGGTGTGACGATCGCGCGTGAGGTCGAGCTGGACGACCCCTACCAGAACCTGGGGGCGCAGCTCGCCAAGGAGGTCGCCACCAAGACCAACGACGTCGCCGGCGACGGGACGACGACGGCCACGGTGCTGGCCCAGGAGATGGTCCGCCAGGGCCTGCGGCAGGTGACGGCCGGAGCCGGCCCGCTCTCGCTCAAGATCGGCATCGAGGCGGCGGTCGCCGCTGTCTCGTCGGCGCTGCTGGAAGCCGCGATCGAGATCGGCTCGAAGGAGACCATCGCGCAGGTCGCCGCGATCTCGGCGCAGGACGCCCAGGTCGGCGAGCTCATCGCCGAGGCGATGGACAAGATCGGCAAGGACGGTGTGATCACCATCGAGGAGAGCCAGACCATGGGTCTGGACCTCGAGCTCACCGAGGGGATGCAGTTCGACAAGGGCTACATCTCGCCGTACTTCGTGACCGACCAGGAGAGCATGGAGGCCGTCCTCGAGGACGCCTACGTGCTGCTGCACCCTGGCAAGATCAGCGCGCTGAACGACATCCTGCCGATCCTCGAGCAGGTGGTGCAGGAGCGTAAGCCGCTGCTGATCATCGCTGAGGACGTCGAGGGCGAGGCGCTGTCGACCCTGGTCGTCAACGCGGTGCGCAAGACCTTCCAGGTCGTCGCGGTGAAGGCCCCCGGCTTCGGTGACCGCCGCAAGGCGATGCTGCAGGACCTCGCGGTCCTGACCGGTGGCCAGGTCGTCGCCACCGAGGTGGGTCTCAAGCTCGACTCGATCACGCTCGCCGAGCTCGGCCGGGCGCGGCGGATCGTCGTCGACAAGGACCTCACCACGATCGTCGACGGTGCCGGCGACGCCGACGCGGTCGCCGAGCGCGTCCGGCAGATGAAGGCGGAGATCGAGCTCTCCGACTCGGACTGGGACCGCGAGAAGATCCAGGAGCGCCTGGCCAAGCTGGCCGGCGGGGTCGCCGTCATCCGCGTCGGCGCCGCCACCGAGGTCGAGCTCAAGGAGAAGAAGCACCGTCTCGAGGACGCCGTGTCGGCGACCCGGGCCGCGGTCGAGGAGGGCATCGTGGCGGGCGGCGGCAGCGCGCTCGTCCACGCGGCCAAGGTCCTCGACGGTGACCTCGGCCTGACCGGCGACGAGCGTTCCGGGGTGCGGGTCGTGCGCGCGGCGCTCGACGCGCCGCTCACCTGGATCGCGCGCAACGCCGGTCTCGAGGGCGCGGTGATCGTGTCCAAGGTCCGCGAGGGCGACGTCGGCCGGGGCTTCAACGCGGCCACCGGCGAGTACGTCGACCTGGTCGCGGCCGGCGTGGTCGACCCCGTGAAGGTCACCCGCTCCGCGGTGGCGAACGCGGCCTCCATCGCCGCGCTGCTCATCACCACCGAGAGCCTGGTGGCGGAGAAGCCCGAGGAGGCCGAGGCCGGCCACGGTCACGACCACTCGCACGGCGGCCACGGCCACGGCCACTCGCACGGGCCGGGTTTCTGAGCCGTCGGGTGAGCTGAGCCGTCGGATGACCGGCGGTGCACTGCCCGGCACCTGTGGCGGGTAGTGCGGTGATTCGGCAGGTGAGGCCCGGTCGGTCCGCGGACCGACCGGGCTTTGTCGTGTCCGGGGCCGTGACCGCCCTGGCTCGGGGTGCGGGTATCGCCGGCGCGCGGCGCCACCCGAGGTCAGGGATCCGACAGCGGCCCCGGGGCGCTCACCCGTCGCGGGTGGTCGCCGGGGATGGGGAGACATGCCCGCATACGGCGGCGCGAACCGGCCTGCTGGCGGGAGCGGCGCCGGCGGGGAGACACCGGGAACACGAGTCCCCGGTGCTCGGCCGGCGGCGCGCGTACTCCGGGCAAAAGAAAAGATCCCCGGGCCCGTACGTCCCGGAGTGGGGGTACAGGACCGGGGATCTTCGCATCCGGCGGCCGGTTTCAGCAGGCCGGGGCGAGCCCCGGCCGGGCGGGCGCGTGACGGGCGGCGCCCCTGCGGGTGCGCCCGGTGAGGACCGCCTCCCGCTCGGACTCGCTCATTCCGCCCCACACGCCGTACGGTTCCCGGGCGGCGAGGGCATGTTCCCCACATGCCCGGATTACCGGGCAACGTGCGCAGATCGCCTTCGCCGCCGCCTCCCGCGCGGCTCTGGCCGGGCCGCGTTCGCCCTCGGGATGGAAGAACAGCTCGGTGCTCTCACCTCGACAGGCGCCGTGGAGCTGCCACTCCCACTTCTCCGCGCCGGGGCCTGGAAGTCGTCGGACGTCGGTCATCGGCCTGACCCCCCCTTTCGACCTGAGCGGCTGGCGCCGCGACTACCCGGTCACCGTAGCCGCTCGCCATCGACTGGAGATCTTGGAATTTCACCCGGTCGACCGGCGCCGCCTCCCCGGTGAGGTCCCTGCTGCCCGGTAGGTTCACCGAGAGGCTGGGACACCGTGGATGCCGTCCACCGCTGACGGACCGCGCTACCGGCGCAGGCTCGCGCAGACAGCGGGCGGGACGGCGCGACCAGATGGAACCGTGGACGTCCGACCGCCGGTGTCGACGCGTGCGGATCACCGCCGGTCACGGGTGGTACGCGCCCCGCCGACAGTCCCTCGCCTACCCGCCGCCGGTGCGGGTCACACGAACCGACATCGAGTTTCCCCACACGCTCGCCGCGGCGGGCTGTGCGGGGCGGGGCGAACGGCCGCGCTCCGATGCCGGCCCCGGCGTCGGTCGCCGGAGCCGCGGGCGGGCAGGGGTGCCCGGCCCGTGTCGGCCGGGCCGGGTTGTAACGGCTGGTGAGAGCCGGTCGGTCAGCGGGTGTCCGCCTCGGAGGCGGCTGAGGCCTCGTACACCCCGTCGGCGAAGCCGCGGGCGTACTCCCAGCTCACGTAGCACGCCGGATCCGGGGCGAAGGCAGGCTCGTGCACCCGTGTACGGCCCTCGTCGAGGAGGTGCCGTAGGTTGCCGGCCAGCAGGTCCCAGTCGAAGTAGTGCGGCTCGGCGCACCCCTCGCAGTCGACGACGAGACCCCGGTAACCACGTGGTTCGAGCAGGGTCCGGAAGACGTCGAGGTCGCCCAGCTCGGCGAGGATCTCTTCCCGCTCGCGTAGGGACAGCGGTTCGAGTAGTTCCAGATCCTCGGCGGAGTCGAGCTGCGCGAGCTCGGCCGCCGGGTCCTCGGGGTCGCCCGCGAAGGGGTCGAGGGGCTCGTTGCTCACGAGGAACACGCTACGCTCGCAGCCCAAGCTTAGTGGTCCCGATACGGAGTCCGGCACTGACGTGCGGGGCTTTCGCTCCAGCATGCCCCAATCTGTCCCAGCCTGGATGGCTTCCCTTCGTGCCGGGGCAGCTCGTCTGGTGTGGCAGCGACGGGCCGCGCGCATGGTCCGTGCTCCGCGCGCCGGTTGTCTGTGACCCATTTATGCGATTCCGGATCCGTGACGCCGGCCCGTGTGGTAGCAGCTGGTCCGTTTTGCACCTTTGGTGAGCGTTGTTTGGAAGGGGTGCCCACGGACGGGTGCGCCCCCGGCCCCGGCGCCCGTCCTGTGGCATGTGTGGTGCTCTCGGTCACGCCGGGGAGTTCGGAGCCGTTGCCGGGCCTCTACGATGGAGTATCACCGTCGCCCGACCGGCGGGCCGCGCGGAGCCCAGCATGCTTCACCCGCCTGCCCGGGCAGACCGGCTCGCGCCGGTTCCCGGGCGCGGGACTCCCCAGACATCGCGGGGACGCTCCCGCCGGCGCCGGGCCGATGCGAACGGAAGGTGCCATGGACGGTTCCCCCGCCAACCCGACGACCTCGATCACGCGCGCGACCGGGGAACCCGACCTCGACCAGTCGCCCGGCCGGCCCGGCGCCGTCCGGCACGCTCCTGACAGCCTGGGCGCCGAGGGGCCGGCTCTCCCGCCGAAGCTCGCCATGCTCGGCCTCACCTTCGACGACGTCCTGCTGCTGCCGGCGGCGTCCGAGGTGGTGCCGTCGGCAGTCGACACGACCACCCGGCTCTCCCGCAACATCTCGCTGGCGGTTCCGCTGGTGTCCTCCGCGATGGACACCGTGACCGAGGCCCGGATGGCGATCGCGATGGCCCGGCAGGGCGGCGTCGGCGTGCTGCACCGCAACCTGTCCGTCGACGACCAGGCACAGCAGGTCGACATGGTGAAACGGTCGGAGTCGGGGATGATCACCTCTCCGATCACCTGCGGGCCGGACGCCACCATCGAAGAGGCGAACGTGCTCATGGCGCGTTACCGCATCTCCGGCGTCCCGGTGACCGAGCCGGACGGCCGCCTCGTCGGGATCGTGACCAACCGCGACATCCGCTTCGAGCGGGACTACACCCGCCGCGTCCGCGAAGTGATGACCCGCATGCCGCTGATCACGGCACCGGTCGGGGTCTCGGCGGACGACGCGCTCGCCCTGCTCCGGCACAACAAGGTCGAGAAGCTGCCCATCGTCGACGGGCACGACCGGCTGTGCGGGCTGATCACGGTCAAGGACTTCACCAAGCGCGAGCAGTACCCGCGGGCGACCAAGGACGCGGACGGCCGCCTCGTGGTCGGCGCCGCGGTCGGTGTCGGCGAGGACGCGCTGAAGCGTGCCCAGGTCCTCGTCGCCGCCGGGGTGGACTTCCTCGTCGTCGACACCTCGCACGGCCACCACCATGCCGTCCCCGACATGATCGCTCGGATCAAGGCCGACATGCCCGCCGGGGTGGACGGCCGTCCACTCGACGTCATCGGCGGCAACATCGCCACCGCGGCCGGGGCCGCCGCGCTCATCGCGGCCGGCGCCGACGCTGTCAAGGTCGGGGTCGGGCCGGGCTCGATCTGCACGACCCGGGTGGTCACCGGCGTGGGCGTTCCGCAGGTCACCGCGATCTACGAGGCGGCGCGGGCGGCGCGGGCCGCCGGCGTGCCGGTCATCGGCGACGGCGGGCTGCAGTACTCCGGTGACATCGCCAAGGCGATCGCCGTCGGGGCGGACACCGTGATGCTCGGCAGCCTGCTCGCCGGTGTCGACGAGAGCCCCGGTGAGCTCATCTTCATCAACGGCAAGCAGTACAAGTCCTACCGGGGGATGGGCTCGCTCGGCGCCATGCGCAGCCGCGGCGACACCCGCTCCTACTCCAAGGACCGCTACTTCCAGGACGACGTCCTCTCCGACGACAAGCTCGTCCCCCAGGGCGTCGAGGGCCAGGTGCCCTACCGGGGCTCGCTGGCCGGGATGGCCCACCAGCTGATCGGCGGCCTGCAGGCCGCGATGGGGTACACGGGTGCCGCGACCATCCGTGATCTCCAGGAGAACAGCCAGCTGGTGCGGATCACGTCGGCGGGCCTGACCGAGAGCCACGCGCACGACGTCCAGATGACGGTCGAGGCGCCGAACTACACCCGGTGAGCCGCGGCCGGTGGTCGGGAGGTCTCTCTCCGCCACCGGCCGCCAGCCGTTCCAGCGGCCGGCGCCGCTCGTCGTTCCGTATCCCCGCCGCCGGACGCCGACGCACCAGGCAGGATGGTCGGCGGGACCAAACGGGCTGACCAGGAGGCCGGGACACGGTGGCAGACGTCGAAATCGGTATCGGGAAGAACGTGCGAGTGGGCTACGGCCTTGACGCCGTGGGCATCGTTCCCTCGCGGCGCACCCGGGACCCAGCCGACGTGTCACTCGCCTGGGAGATCGACGCCTATCACTTCGATCTGCCGATCGTCGCGGCGCCGGCCGACGCGGTGACCTCGCCGGAGTCCGCGATCGCCGTCGGGCGCCAGGGTGGGCTCGGCGTGCTGCACCTCGAGGGGCTGTGGACCAGGCACGAGGACCCCGAGCCGCTGCTCGAGGAGGTCGCGGAGCTGGGCGCGCGTTCCGGCGCGGTGGCGGCGACCAGACGTCTGCGTGAGCTCTACGCGGCGCCGGTGCAGCCCGAGCTCATCGGGGCGCGGCTGACGCGGATGCGGGAGGCCGGTGTGGTCACGGCCGCCGCGCTGCGCCCGCAGAAGGTCCGGGCACTGTGCCCGCACGTGCTGGCCGCGGGCGTGGACCTCCTCGTCATCCATGGCACGGCGGTGTCGGCCGAGCACCAGTCCAGGCGCACCGAGCCGCTGAATCTCAAGCAGTTCATAGGACAGCTCGACATCCCGGTGATCGTCGGTGGCTGCGCATCCTTCTCCACGGCACTGCATCTCATGCGGACGGGCGCGGCCGGCGTGATCGTCGGAGTCGGTGCCGGCCTCGGCGACGACACGGCCGAGACCCTCGGAATTGGCGTTCCGCTGGCGACCGCGATCGCCGACGCGGCCGGCGCCCGGATGCGGTACCTCGACGAGTCCGGCGGCCGGTACGTCCACGTCATCGCGCATGGCGACCTGCGCACCGGCGGGGACGCGGCGAAGGCCGTGGCCTGCGGAGCCGACGCCGTGATGGTGGATTCGCCGCTCGCGCAGGCGGTGGACGCCCCTGGGCGGGGCTCGGTCTGGTCGATGGAGATCCTGCACTCGGACCTGCCGCGCGGGCGGTGGGCGCCGGTCGAGACGTCACGTACCGTCGCCGAGATCCTCACCGGGGGCGAGGCCGCGGCCGAGGACGGTGTGGCGAACATCGCCGGGGCCCTGCGGGCGGCGATGGCCACAACGGGCTACGCGACGTTGAAGGAGTTCCAGAAGGCGGAGATCATGATCGCCGCCGGGCGCTAGCGGAACGGGCCCGGAGAGCCGGCGGTGTGCGTCGGTCGTGCTGCCGACCCGGACGCCTTGGGTGTAAGTCCGTCGTGGCACCCTTGGAGCCGTCCGTCTCCGGATCGAAGGATGACCGATGCGCCTCGACGAGAACGGCCGCTGGGTCAGCGACGACGGCGCCTATGTCTGGGATGACGCGGCCCAGACCTGGCGGCTGGCGAATGCCACGTCGCCGTCCGCCATGCCCGCGACCGGCTCGGGCCGGACGGCCTCGGGCCAGACCGGTCCGGCCCAGGCGGGCTCCGGCCAGACCAGCTCCGGCCAGACCAGCTCCGGCCAGACGGGTTGGACACCGCCGCACACGGGTCCGCTCGCCCCGAGCTCCGGCGGCTCCGCCGGCACCGGGGCGACCGGGCCGATCTACACCGGGCAGGCGTACGCGGGGCCGGCCGACACGGGCTCCTCCTACGGCGGCCGCCCCGGCTCCGGCTACCCGGACCCGGCACGGTCAGACCCGGGAAGCTCAGACCCGGTGCGGTCAGATCCGGCATGGACGGGCCCGGTGCGGGCGGGCCAGGCGCCGGCCGCGCGGGAATCGGGCCGGCCCACAACGACCGGCCCGTTTTCGACCGGCCCGTTTCCAACTGGGCAGCTTCAGACCGGGCCGATGCCCACGGGGCCGATGGCCACCGGGCCGATGCCCACGGGGCCGATTCCGACGGGGCCGATGCCAACCGCCCGGACAGCCACGGGCGCGTCCGGGAGCCGGGCAGACTCCGCCGTGGCGCCGAGCGATCCTGCGGAGAACACGACGGGCATCCCTCGCCGGATGACGCGGCCGCGGCGGCCCCGGCCGGCCGGGCAGCTCGACGTGGCCGACACCGATCTCGACAACACCGATCTCGACGACGCCGATCCCGACGACGCCGGCCTGGACGGCCCGCACCTGGATGACGCGGACCCGGACCGCTGGGCCGGTGACGATGACGATGACGAGGCGGGCCTCCGGGGCCGCGGTGCCAGGCCGGGCGACGGCCACGGCCCCGAGGGCGGGGGAGCGCGGCGGTTCGTCGGCGGGCTGCGGGCGTCCGCACTGGATTCCCGGGCGCGCTGGGGTGCGGCGGGCCCGGGCGGGACGTCCGACAACGGCGGCGGGCCCGACGGCTACCCGAGGGCCGAGGACCCCGCCCGCGGGATCGCCGCGATGCTGCGCCGGCCGACCGTGCTCGCGGTGGCCACGGCGTTCGCTCTGGTGGTCGCGCTCGGCGTGGCCGGGTTCCTCGTTCTCGGCGGGGGCGACGACAGCGGTTCGACCGCCTCCGCGTCGTCCACCGGGGTGGGCAGGTACGACGCGGGCGTCCGGAAGGACTACATCGACGCCTGCCTCGGCGTGAGCGACGGCAACGAGCGCTACTGCACCTGCACGCTGGAGAAACTCGAGGCTGACTACACCCAGGAGCAGTATCTGGCCTTCAACAGCGACGTCGAGTCCGACAACTCCCAGCGCATCGTGCGCGAGATTTACGCGGCCTGCCGCAATCTCCGGTGAGAGCCCCCGTGTACAGTGGGATGATCCCGTTTGCGACCGATTCGTGCTTTCCACCCGCAAGGGCCAGGGCAACGGCAACGGCGAGGCTGCCGTTGCGAACGGGGAGACGGGCGCATCCAGATCGGACTCGTCCGGAGCGTGTGCGTCGCGCACGGGTTTCGTGCGGGGTGCCCGGATCGGTCGGTCACCCGCCGGCCGGCGCGTGGTGTGTCCGCAGTGGCGGGTCCGGTCCCGGTGAGCGGTGTCGTGTTCGGATGGCGTCGGCTTTTAACGGCGCGACAGGAAGCGGCCAGCGTGAATTCGGCCAGTACGTTCACGGCCGGTACATTCAGACGGCTGACCGCCTTGGGACGCTGATCAGAGAGGCGGGCGATGCTCACCGGCGAGTGTGGTCGATGAGCATGGTCGACGTCCCGGCGGCAGCGCGACGCGGGTTCGGCGCCGGGACGTGGGCATCCGGCTACCTCGGTGGCAGGTGGGTGATCGCTCCGTGACCGTGGACGGCACCGACCGACCCACTGGCGGTCGTCGTGACGACGACTTCTTCGCGGTCGAACGAGTCGGCGAACCCGACGACACCGCGGTCTCCCGCCCGGCCCCCGCGGCCGACGGCGGCTGGGACGTCACCCCGTGGCCGGCCTCCGACCTGGACGTGAGCGCCGGCAGTGGTCCGGCCCGTGGTGTCGCGGGTGGTCCGCTGGTGGACGGCCCGGTGCTGGGCGGTCCTGTCGTGGGCGGCCCGGCCGTCGGCGGTCCGACCGTGGGTGGCGGGCCGTCGGTTGGCGACGATCCGTTCGACGTCAGCTCGACCTGGAACGGGCCCGCCCCGGTCATCGGGGGGCCGCCGTCCGACCTGGGCCGCGCCGCACCCGACGTCCAGCCCTCGCCGCACTCCCCGGCACCGCACTCCTCAGGGCCCTACTCCCCAGGGCCGCACACGCCGGCGCCGCACCCCGCGGCACCACACACGCCCGTCCCGCCGGCCTCGGCGCCGCAGGTGGGCCTACCGCCGGCGGGCCCGTCGGTGACGGGCGGCTTCCGGGTCCCGACCGGGTACGAGTCGGCCCCGCCCGCGTCCCCGCGCTCCTACGTGGAGCCGACACCGCCGCCACGGTTCCCGACCGAACGCGGGTCCGCCCCGCCGGGCCGCGTCGGGGGCCCGGACACCGGTTCGGTCCGCATCGGCGGCCCGGATACCGGCTCGGCGCCCGGCTGGGGTCCCGCGAGCCCGGGTGCGGGCGCGCCCGGCATCAACCCGGTGACCGGCAGCTTCCCACTGCCACCGACGAACCGGACGCAGCCGCCCGCCGCGAGATCCGGGGGTGCTCCCGGGCCCAGCGCCTACCAGGGTTATGACCCGGCGCGTCCGCAGAGCACGCCCCCGCCGCCGCAGCCGGGCGCCGGCCATCCGGGTGGTCCCGGTCTGCCGCGCCCCGACCAGACCGGCGGTTTCCCGCGCCCGGACCAGACCGGCGGGTTCGCGCGCCCCGGCGCCGCCTACCCGAGCCGGCCCGGCGAGCCCGAGCGGCCGGCTCCGCGGCCGGTTGACCCGTGGAACGGCCACAGCACGGGCTCCGGGCCGCGCCCCGACCTGTCGCTGCCTCCCCGGGCAGGCACGCCGTCCACCGACCGCGGCCGGGACGACCAGCAGCGCAACGGCTACGACCCCCATGGGCGCAGCGGCTACGAGGTCCGTCCGGACCAGTCCCGTGGCGACCGCGGCGTGGCACGCGCCCCGGACGGCTACGGGGCGAGCGGCCCGACCACCGGCGGCTACCGTCTCGGTGACCCCGGCAGCGGCCCTGCGCCTCTCGGCGGCGCTGGTTCTCCCGGCGGGTCAAGTTCTCCTGGTGGGCCTGGTGCTCTTGGCGGTATGTCGGCACCCGGTGGTGGTGCGACCCCGGGCGCGGCCGCGCCGGGGCGGCCTGTCGGCCCCGGGCCGGTGGCGCGCGCCGCGCTGCCGCCCGGCTCCTGGTCCGGGTCCCCGAGCGGGGCGCTTCCGATCGACGGGCGTCTGAACAGCGGTCGGCACGCAGCGGACCGGCCCGGTTCCCCGAACGGCGACGCGTCCGGCCCGTGGCGGTCGCCGCACCGGGATGATCCCGCGGCCTTTCCGCCCGATCGCCCTCGCGGCGCCGGTCTCCCGCCGCTGGCGAACGATCCGCTCTCCGGTCCGCTGCCGGTCGCCGCCCTGCCGCCGGGACGTCCCGAGCCCGGACGCCCCGGTGGCCGTCCGGAACTGGGCCGTCCGGAACTGGGCCAGCCGGAACTGGGCCGACCCGAGCTGGGCCGGGCTGAGCCGGGCGGCCGAACCGGCCCTGCCGGGGCCGCGCGCGCGGAGCCGCTCGCCCCGGGGACGGCGCCGTCCGGGCCGTGGCGTTCTCCGTCGCCCCGCGCGGCTGTCGAGGACACCATGACCACCACGCGCTCGCCGTTCCGCGGGTCGGGGGCCCTGCCGGCGCTGCCCCCGGGCCGTTCGGTGGCCCCGGGAGCTCCGGGAGCCCCGGGAGCCGACCAGGCACCGGTTCCAGGCACGCCGCCGCCGGCGCCCGGTGCCGGGACGGGCCCGCGCGCCGCGACCGGCCCGCGCGGCGCGACCGGACCGGCCGCGGCGGGTGCCGCGCCGGGTCGGCCCAGACGTCCCGAGAGCGCGGCGGAGATGACCTCCCTGGTCACCCGCCGGGGCCGGGCGGGTGCCGCCGGCGCGGCCGACCGGGGAGACGACTCCGGCTGGCAGCCGTCCCGGGGGGCTCGCCGGACGGGTGCCCGCGGGGTGCCCGCGGACCGCAGGCGCACCCCGAACCCGACCACGGACACGAACAGCCTCCAGGCCGTCTCCGCGCCGCCGGCGCGGCGCACCACGCCACGGCCCGCCGACGCCCCCGAGGACACCGGCTCGACCGGCCGGTCGAGCCGGTCCCGCGCGGGCCGGCCGGGCCGGGGAGGCACGGACGCCGAGGACCTGCACCCGGAGAACCGCCGGTCGGCGGCGCGTGGCGCTGGCCTGGCCGGGTCAGGCGGTGGGGGCGGCGCGGCGGGCGGAACCCGCGGTAACGGCGGCGGAGCTGGTGGCCGCGACGGGCGTGGCCGGGGCGCCGGGGATGACCGCCCGTCGACCCGCGCGGTCGGGGTGCTCGAGCCGGCCGAGGTGGAGGACGAGGCGGACGACCAGCCGTCCACGCCGGACAGGCTGGCCTGGCTCAAGGAGGGCTGGATCGGCCCGCTGGCCATCGCGCTGGTGGTCTCCCTGTTCGTGGTCGGGGCATACACCCTGCTGATCGGGGGAGACAGCGGGGACCAGACGCCGCCCGAGCCCACCGCCACGCAGTCCGAGCCGCCGGCGCCGACGAATCCGGAGGCCCTCGCTGGTAAGGCCCTGGTCAACGGCACCTGGCACTGCCGCGTGATGGTGGACGGGGGGCAGGCCCTCACCGGTGACCTCCTTCCCGACAAGCTGGTCGTCGATCCGACGGGCCTGACGTATCGATGGAACGACGGTCAGGGCGTCTACACCATCACGCCGAAGCAGGGCGACGTCGCGGCGCCGCTGATCTCCGAGGTCCAGTTCACCAGTGGTCCGCTGCAAGGAGTCACTGGCAAGAGCCTTATCACCACCAAGGAAAACAGTGGTTTCGCGAGTGGCACGCTGCTGCTCGACGCCATGCCGAACGTGTCCGCTCGGGGTTGCTTCGTGAACTGAACCACCTCGCGTAATCCCTCCGAGGGGGCAGCGGCGGTTGCGCATGAGCGCTGTCAGCGCGACGGATATGGTTCACTGCGCTCCGTGAGCATGTATCGCTAGAATTCCGGCAAATGGTGTCGGAGAAGATCCGGCTCGCTTCCGCGGGGCGCGGTGTTGGCGGACCCGGTGAGATGGTTTTATTGGCCATGCGGCAGGATCGGGTGTCATGTTCTGGTCTGACCGTGTTGCGGGTACCAGGCGGCGGCAGGCCGCCCACGAGGTCTCGAACCACGGAGGCCGCGGCCTCCTTCATCCGGTTCGGCCCGACCCGGTAACGGCGGCGCAGAGCTCTCCGGAGGCATCGGATTCCGTGGCCGCGGCGAGCTCCCCGGTAGCGCGGGGCCCCCTGGGCCCGCGGGTGGAGACGCGGCCGGAGGGATGGCGCCTGGTGGATCGCCGCGGCCTGCTGAAGGCCGCCGGGATGGCCGCCGTCGCGGCGCCCGCCACGAGCCTGCTGGCGGCCTGCGGGGGCGGTGGCTCCGGTGGTTCCGGCGCACGCTCGGTGCGCATCGGCGTGGTCAGCCCGCGCACGGGCTCGCTGCGGCTCTATTCCGAGGTCGACGCGCATGTCGTCGAGACAATGCGCACGATCTTCAAGGACGGCATCCGGGTCGGCCGGAGCACCCTGCCGGTGGAGATCTTCGTTCGGGACGGCCAGTCCGACCGCAACCGGGCCGCGGCCGCCGCGACCGACCTCATCTTCACCGACCGGGTGGATGTCGTCCTGGTCGGCGGCACCTCGGACAACGCCAACCCGGTGTCCGACGCGTGCGAGGCCAACGGCGTCCCGTGTATCTCCACCGAGGCTCCGTGGGAGTCGTGGTTCTACGGGCGCGGCGGCAACGTCCAGGCGCCGTTCTCCTGGACCTACCACTTCTACTGGGGCATGGGCGACCTGCGGGGCGCCTACACGACTATGTGGGGGCAGCTGGACGTACCCCGCGTGGTCGCCCTGCTGCTTCCCAACGACCAGGACGGCGCCACCTTCTCCAACGGCGTGTTCGGTCTGCCTGCGCTGGCCCAGGCCGGCTTCCGGATACTTTCTGAGTTCCCGGCCTATTCGGTCGGTCAACGTGACTTCAGTGCGCATGTCCAGAAGATCATCGATAACGACGTGGAGATCGTCGCGGGTGTACCCAATCCGGACGACTTCGCCGTGTTCTGGCGGACGCTGAACGACCGGAACTACCTCCCGAAGGTCGTCACCATGTCGAAGGCGCTGTCCTTCGAGCGGGACGTGGAGAACCTCGGTGCGACCGCGAACGGTTTCACCACCGAGGTCAGCTGGTCGCCGAAGCACCAGTTCCGCAGCTACCTCACGAACCGCACCGCGGAGGAGCTGGCCAGCGAGTACGTCGACCAGACGGGACGGCCCTGGGCGCCGTCCCTGGGCTTCACCCACGCGCTGTACGAGGTGCTGGCCCAGGCGCTGGTGAACGTCGACTCCATCGACAACGCGCGCGGCATCGCCGACGCCATCGCCCGGGTGAAGGCGAACACGATCGTGGGCACCGTCACCTTCGGCGGGGCCCAGAACGTCCCCAAGAACGTGGGGAGCATCCCGCTGGTGGGCGGCCAGTGGCGTCAGCAGAACAACACCTTCAACCTGCGCGTCGTCGCCAACAACGGCAGCAACATCGCGCCCGACGGGCCGGTCGAGGACCTGCAGACGGTGCAGAACCGCTGATCCGAGGTAGGAAACAGGGCCGGGGCCGGGGGC
Organism: Frankia sp. Mgl5; assembly: GCF_023242985.1. Lineage (NCBI taxonomy): Bacteria > Bacillati > Actinomycetota > Actinomycetes > Frankiales > Frankiaceae > Frankia > Frankia sp. Mgl5. The sequence goes on from NZ_JALKFY010000001.1 coordinate 275,435, forward strand.
GGCGGCCCCGGCCCCCGGTGGGGGAAGCGGCGGTCTCCGAAGCCGGCGGCGGCGCGGCCAGTCCGGAAAAGCAAAAGGCGTGGGGGGGGGGCCCGGTTTGGGGCCCCCCCCCCCCCCACGCCTTTCCGACCGGGAGATCCCGGAACGGCGATGCCTCAGGTCCGCGCCGCCGCGCGGGACATCGTGTGCTCGACGACGGCGATCAGCGCGCTCTTCGTGGAGTCGCGGTTACGGGCGTCGCAGGTGATGATCGGGACGGCCTGGTTGATCTGCAGGGCCTCGCGGACATCCTCGATCGAGTGGCGCAGGATCCCGTCGAAGCAGTTCACGCCGACGACGAACGGCAGTTGACGCTGCTCGAAGTAGTCGACCGCCGCGAAGCAGTCCGCCAGCCGTCTGGTGTCCGCCAGGACGATCGCGCCGATGGCACCGCGCACGATGTCGTCCCACATGAACCAGAACCGGTACTGCCCGGGCGTGCCGAACAGGTACAGGATCAGGTCCTCGTCCAGCGAGACGCGGCCGAAGTCCATGGCGACCGTCGTGGTGGTCTTGTCCACGAGGTGGGTGAGGTCGTCGACGTGCGCGCCGGCCTCGGTCATGACGGCCTCGGTGCGCAGCGGGACGATCTCGGACACGGAGCCCACGAACGTCGTCTTGCCGGCGCCGAATCCGCCCGCCACCACGATCTTCACCGAGGTCGTGGCGACGGGCGGAGTTGACCCGTCTGTGGTCAGAGCTTTCGAAGGCCACTGAGAACCCTTTCGAGCAACGCGAGATCCGGTGCCTCATCGCGGTCCGGCTGCTGGTGGACGCGGACGAAGCCTTCGTCCGCCATGTCGCCTACCAGGACGCGGGCGACTCCGAGAGGCACCCTCAGACCGGCGGCGATCTCGGCGATGGATCGCACCTGCCGGCACATGGCGGCGATGGTCTGCTGCTCCAGGTTGAGGCTTAGCGCCCGCTCCTCGCCGAGCGGTGTCGTGAAAACGAGTGCCTCGATGGCGAGCTCGTAACGTGACCGAGTCCGCCCGCCGGTCATCGCATAGGGGCGGACGACCGGTCCGGGCGCGTTCTCGGGATCGATGCTCACCCTGACTCCCTGGACCTACCCATGTTCACCGCGGAAGCGTTCCCTGCAGCTCGGCTCGCAGAGCCGGTGTGAGGACGTCCTTGGCACGGGTGACGAGCAGTGCCATCTCGTAACCGACCAGTCCGATGTCGCAGGACGGTGCGGCGAGTACCGCCATGCTGGCCCCGTCGCTGATGGCCATGATGAAAAGGAATCCGAGCTCCATCTCCACGACGGTCTGGGTGACGGCGCCGGCCTCGAAGACCCGGGCGGCTCCGCCGGTGAGGCTCACCAGCCCGGAGGCCACCGCGGCGAGCTGGTCGGCGCGGTCGCGGGGGAATCCGTCCGAGACCGCCAGCAGCAGTCCGTCGGCGGAGACCACCACGGTGTGGGCGACGCCCGGAACCCGGTCGACAAAGTTATTGATCAACCAGTTGAGGTTCTGGGCTTCGGAACTCACGGGTGTCACCGTTCCTCCTGCGCGTCACGTCGGGGGTTCCTCGTGGTGTCCGTTCCGACATCACGTCCCTGCCGCACGCCCTGGTAGAAGCTGGCGAGCCGACCACCGACAACCTCTGGGGAGCGTGTCGTCGGCTCTGCTGGGGGACGCCGGCTAGCCGCTGGTTCGGCGCTGCCGGGCACGAGATGGGTCATGGGAACTCGAACCGGAAGTCCGGACCGTGTGGTGCCGCCGGCGCTGGGCTGCCGGAGCTGCTCCGCGGCCTTCCAGCCGGCATCGCCGGCGGACGACCAGGAGCCCTCCGGCTGCTGCCCTCCGGCGACCACAGGCTGCGGTCCTGTTTGCGGAGCCTGCCGCGGTGCCTGCGCCGCGCCGGCCGGAACCGGTGCCCCTGGGAGCGGAGCGCCGAGACCGGGACGGCGGATCCCCCGCGCGGGGGACTCGACGACCGGTTCCCCCCGGGCCGGTGTACGCGGTACCGCGGGAGGCTGCGTGGTGCGGTGCACCGGCGCCGACGGCTGGGGCCGCTGGGGCAGTGGCGTGACCTGGTGGATGGGCTGCTGCGCGGGCGGAGCCTGCCGGGTCGCCGGCGGCTGCTGCCCGGCGCCCTGGGCCCGTACCGGGCCGCGGGTGGGCCGCTGCCCACGCCGCTCACCCTGCCCGTTCGACGAGCCGTTCGCCGAGCCGTTCGAGGGCGCCGGCGACCGGCGCTGGAACCACGCCGAGACGGAGTCGAAGATCGGCGTGGTGTCGACGTCCTCGCCCTGCTCGGCGGCGGCCAGCTCGCCGGTGTCCTCGGCCTGAGGCTGGACGGGCCGCTCGAGGGGGCCCGTCTCCCTGGGCGTGCGGAACGCGGCGGCCAGGTTGGGGCCGGTCCGCGGGAAGGGCCCGGTCTGGTCGGGACTGGGCCGGGTGGGCGCCCGGTTGAACACCCCGCCCGGCCGGGAGAGCGCGTCCGTCTCCGGCTCGGCGTACATCGAGGTCGGGCCGGTCGGCGGGCCGACCTGCGCCGAGTGTTCGTCCTGCTCCGCCTGGGCGTCGGGCAGGAGGTACCCGCCGGTGTCGGCGCGCTCCGGCTCGGGCTCGTCGCCCTCGCCGCCGCGGCCGATCGCCATCGGGTAGGTGTACGGGTGCTCCCCGGTGTACGGGTCGACGTCGTTCTGGCCGTCCAGGCGCTGGGGCAACGGGCCCGAGTCGAACGCCTCGAGCGCGAATTCGGCGGAGTCCTCGGGACCGGTCTGGCCCTGGGTCGGGAACGGGTCGTTCTCCTCGTGCCGCGGCTGCCCCGACCCGTTGAGCATGCGCTCGTCGGGGCCGTTTCCGGGGTGGTGCCCGTTGCGGGCGGGCCCGTCCGACTGGCCGCCGCCCCCACCGAACAGGGACACGGGGCCGGTGTTGGGGAAGCCTCCGGAGGACGGTCCCTGCCCGAAGCCCTGCCCCTGGTCGAAGCCCTGCCTCTGCCCGAATGCCTGCCCGAGGCCCTGACCCTGGCCGAACCCGGAGCCCTGTCTGGAGCCCTGTCCGGGTCCCTGCCCGAAGCCGGGGCCCGTCCCGGTGCCGTTGCTGCTCGGCGCCAGCGAGGATCCGCCGGCGGCGGCGGACGCGGCCGGGTCGACCGTGGGACTGAAGTTGGTGGTCGGCAGGCCACTCCCTGCGCCGTTGCGGTCGCTGCCGCGGGGCAGGGCCAGCCCGCTGGAGCCGCCGCGGGCGACGGCCTCCCGGCCACCGGGCTGGCCGCCCGGCCCTCCGCTGCCCGGTCCGATCGCCGCGGCCGGGCGGGGGGCGCTGGGGATCGCGCCGCCGTCGCCCGTGACCAGCTTCGCGGGCAGCCGGACGACCGCGGTGATACCGCCGGACGCCGACTCGCGGAGCTGGACGCGGATCCCGTGCCGGCCGGCCAGGCGACCGACGGCGAACAGGCCCATGGTCCGGGAGACCGAGACGTCGACGATCGGCGGGTTCGCGAGCCGGTCGTTGACCCGCTCGAGCTCCTTGGCCGGCATGCCGATGCCCTGGTCCTCGATCTCGATCATCGCGCCGGCACCCGGGCCCAGCGAGTGGCTGGACACCATGACATCGGTGACCGGTGGCGAGTAGGAGGTGGCGTTCTCGAGCAGCTCGGCGATCAGGTGGACGACGTCGCTGACACCGCTGCCGGCGATGGACACCGACGCCGCCCCGGTCTGCTTGACCCGGGTGTACTGCTCGACCTCGGAGATCGCGGCCAGGACGACCTCGTTGACCGGGACGGGGTGCGTCCAGCGGCGGGCGGTGTCGGTGCCGGCGAGGACCAGCAGGGACTCGTTGTTCCGCCGCATACGGGTGGCGAGGTGGTCGAGCTTGAACAGGTTCGCCAGCTGGTCCGGGTCCTGCTCGCGGTTCTCCAGGTCGTCGATCAGGCGGAGCTGCCGTTCGACGAGGCCCTGGCTTCGGCGGGAGAGGTTCACGAACATCGCGTTGACGTTGTTCCGCAGGACGGCCTGCTCGGACGCGAGCCGGACCGCCTCGCGGTGGACCGCGTCGAAGGCCCGCGCGACTTCGCCGATCTCCTCGTCGGAGTCGATACCGATCGGTTCGACGTCGTCCGAGATGTCCTGATCGCTGGAATCTCGCAGCCGGCGGACCGCCTCGGGCAGTCGCCGGCCGGCGACGTCGAGGGCCGCGGTCCGCAGCGCGAGCAGCGGCCGGACCAGCGAGCGGGCGACGACCACGGCGGCGAGCAGGGCGCTGGCGAGGATGACGACGATCAGCAGACCGGACAGGAGGGCGCCGCGCTGGATCTGGCCGCGCAGCTCGCCGACCCGGTCGTCGGTGATACCCAGCAGGCTGCCGGTGACCTCGGTGCCGAGGTCGATCGTCTCCTTGGTGGCGCGCAGCCACTTCTCGGAGTCGATGGCCTCCAGGGGCTGCCCGACGGGAGCGTTGAGGACCTGCTCCGTGTACAGAGCGGTGTTCTCGATGTCGTTGTTCTCGTTGGAGTTCAGCTTGTCCCGGTAAATGGTGAGCTCGGCGGGAGTCGCGTCTTCCTCGAACGCTCGGAGCAGTTCCACGCGCTGTGAGTAGGTGCTCAGGAACTCTCGGTAGTCCTCGGTGGTGAATGGACGCCCACTGATCGCCACTCCGTGTACCAGTGCCTGCTCCACGGCGAGTTCCTCGTTCGCCCGGACGAGATGGTCCGTGGCGGTGACGCTCGTGAGGAGTTGCTGGTCGTCGTTGCCCTGAGGGATCCGGACGACGAGATCGATCAACGAGTCGATGAGGGGGCTGTAGACCGCCCGCACCGAGCCCGGGTCCACCATCCGTACGGAGGCCTGGCGCAGCGAGTCCAGGCGGCCCAGCCGGTTGTCGGCCGCCTCCAGCGCCTCCCGGACCTCGGGGCCGAACGACTCCGCGCGCCCCTTGGTGACGTTCTGGTAGGCGGTGTAGGCGTCGTTCACCGCCGCCCGCCGGGACTCGACCGCGGGCAGCGACCCGGTGCGGGCCACGAGGCCCGTGGTGAACGTGCGCTCCTGCTGCAGGGAGTAGACCAGCGTGGACGCCGACCTGCTGATCTCGATCAGATCCCGTACCCGGTTCACGTCACGGGTGCTGGTCAGCACCGATGCCGCCTGGATCGACGAGTTGACCAGGATGGCCACGATCGGCACGGCGAGAATGGCGATCAGCTTGGTGCGCACCCGCCAGTTGGTGGGGTCGGTCACCGCATGACGAAGACTCCGACCACCGGACCGCTCGGGCCGGGGCGGCGTCGGGGGCCGGTCGTCGTGGTGGCCCTCGTCTTCCACGGACGAACCAGCCGCCGTCATCGGCGGCCGGTCTGCGGCCATGCCCGTGCTGCTGGCCATCGGTTGTCTGCGCACGTACCTTCGCAACCTCTCCGCCAGCCTCCCGGAACAGGTCGTACCAGGATGGCTCGGTATCGGGCCCGGATGTGCCTCACAACGCACCTTAGCGGTACGTACTGAGCACCCGAAAGGCGCCCACCGTACGCCCGTTGTCGGGCTGAGGCCAGTTGTGGGCGGTTTGCGCCGAGTTAGTCACGGATGACCTCCTCGGTGAGCACTGTCGGTCGGTCTGTCCATCGTCATCAGTGACGTTCAAGGAGCCTTAACGATGGCATCTGGGGGTTCATCGCGTTCGGTGGCCCGTTCGATCGATCGAACGGTTCGTCCGATCGAACGGTTCGTCGGTTCGGTGGCGGTTCGTCGGCGGGTTCGTCAGCGGTTCGCCGCGACGGCCGAAGGCGGCCCCAATGTGGGGCGAGTGCACGGCCATGCCGCCTGATGCTCGGGTCCACCGCCCTCCGTAGGCTTGATGGGTGAACGAGTCACCTCGCGCCAGCTATGGCTCCACCGGCGCACATCCCGGTTACGATCCGGTTCTCGTGATCGACTTCGGCGCCCAGTACGCCCAGTTGATCGCTCGGCGCGTTCGCGAGTGCCATGTGTACTCGGAGATCGTCCCGTGGGATATGCCGGTAGCCGAGATCCTGGCCCGGCGCCCGGCCGCGCTCATCCTCTCTGGCGGGCCGAAGTCCGTCTACTCCCCGGGTGCCCCCCGGGTCGACCCCGCGCTGTTCGCCGCCGGGGTGCCCGTCCTGGGCATCTGCTACGGCCACCAGGTGATGGCGCAGGCGCTGGACGGCACGGTCGCCCGCACCGGCACCGCCGAGTACGGAGCCACCCGGCTGCGGGTGGCCGACCCCGGGGTGCTCTTCGACGGCCTCCCCACCAGCCAGCAGGTCTGGATGTCGCACGGCGACTCGGTGACCGCCGCGCCCCCCGGTTTCCGGGTGACCGCGTCGACGCCGTCCACCCCGGTCGCGGCGTTCGAGGACCCCACCCGCAGGCTCTACGGCGTGCAGTTCCACCCCGAGGTCGTGCACAGCGAGCGCGGGATGGACGTCCTGCGGCACTTCCTGCTGGTCGGCGCGGGCTGCCGGCCGTCCTGGACGATGATCAACATTGTCGAGGAGGCCGTGACCGCGGTGCGGGCGCAGGTCGGCAACGGCCGGCTGATCTGCGGCCTGTCCGGCGGGGTCGATTCGGCGGTGGCCGCCGCGCTGGTACAGCGAGCCGTCGGTGACACCCTGACCTGCGTGTTCGTCGACCACGGGCTGTTGCGGGCGGGCGAGGCGGAACAGGTCGAACGCGACTTCGTCGCCTCCACCGGCGTCGACCTCGTCCACGTGAAGGCGGCGGACCGCTTCGCCGCCGCGCTGGCCGGGGTGACGGATCCGGAGCAGAAACGGAAGATCATCGGGCGGGAGTTCATCCGCGTCTTCGAGGAGTCCGCGCGTGAGCTCGACGCCCGCGCGGAGGCGGAGGGAACGCACATCGGTTTCCTCGTCCAGGGCACTCTCTACCCGGACGTCATCGAGTCCGGCTCGCCCACCGCCGCCAAGATCAAGTCCCATCACAATGTCGGCGGGCTGCCGGACGACCTGCAGTTCGACCTGGTCGAGCCGCTGCGCACCCTGTTCAAGGACGAGGTCCGCCGGCTCGGCGAGGAGCTCGGCCTGCCCGAGGACATCGTCTGGCGCCAGCCGTTCCCGGGCCCGGGGCTGGCCGTCCGCATCATCGGTGAGGTCACCCCCGAGCGGCTCGAGATCGTCCGGGCCGCCGACGCGATCGTCCGGGACGAGATCCGCCGGGCGGGGCTCGACCGGGAGATCTGGCAGGTCTTCGCCGTGCTGCTGGCGGACGTCCGGTCGGTCGGCGTCCAGGGCGACGAGCGGACCTACGGCTTCCCGGTGGTGCTGCGCGCGGTGACCAGTGAGGACGCGATGACCGCCGACTGGGCTCGGCTGCCCTACGACCTGCTGGAACGCATCAGCAACCGGGTCGTCAACGAGGTTGGGCAGGTCAACCGGGTCGTCTACGACATCACCTCGAAGCCGCCGGGCACGATCGAGTGGGAGTAGCCCCCCGCGGGTGAGGCCGGCGCCCGGGGCCCCGGCCCCGGCCCCGCCCCCGCGCCGGGGCGGGGGTACGGGCCGGCGCGGCTACGGGGGGGGGGGCCCGGCCGCCGGCCGGGG
>NZ_JALKFY010000732.1:0-3325 GCF_023242985.1 Frankia sp. Mgl5
CTAAGAGCGCGGCCCGTGACCGTCTTCGGGTCCGCTTTCGCCCGAGCCGGTCGAGCGAGATTGATGTGCTCTGCATGTGTATCCCGTCATGGTTGTCTGCCCCGCGCGGCCGAACAGCCCGCGGATTCCGGAACAACGGTGCTCGTACGGGCGCCGGTGCTGGCCTCGCCCACGCCGAAGGCGTAGTACTAACCGGTGCATGCCGCGCCGACAAACGAAGATCCAGTACTGCTGTGACCCGCGAAGAGGAGCGGGGCCCGGACTCCTCTCCGCGGATCACCCGGCGACCCGCGTCAGGAGCTCAGACTCGCGGCACGCTCAGCGGCTTGAACTCGCCGCCGCCGATGAGGAATTCGGGATAGGGCTTCCACTGTCGGATGAGGGTCCCGCCGAGACCGTTCGTGAGGGTCTTCGTGTGGCCGTTCTTGTAGGTGAAGGTGCCGTCGATCTTTTCCCAGTCCAGCAGGATGGTGGGAGAGTCCGGCGCCTCGGCGACGGTGCTCGAGGCATAACTCCCGACCGCGGTGGCAGTGAACTCCAGGATTCCTGCCTCGGTTTCCACGGTCACGTGGTACCGGGCAGGGATGAAGGTGCCTGTTGCAGGGTTGTATGCCCAGTCGTGGTGATTGATCTGAAAGTCCCCGACCTGGAAGTACTGCTTCTCCTCGGTGAGGTAGAGAGACATGTCCTTGTTCTTGCTGAGCTTCATCTCGTCCAGGTTGCCGGACAGCTCGTCGAAGTGGAACCACGTCCAGTCATGCCACCCCCCTACTTCCGCCGGGCAGGCGTCGACCCCGACGTACCGCTCCCGCTGACCCGCGCCACGGATCGCCACTTCTCGTCCCTGGATGGTGAGCGTTCCTTCGACCGTCCCAGGCCAGATGTAGCCGTAGGAAATACTGTGGGGAACATAGACCTGTGGCGTCTCCTTCCCGTACCACCCGGGGAAGCCGTTACCGGTGTGGACCCATTCCCCGGATATCCCCGCCGCTTCATCCACTACGGTGTAGTGCCACGTCCCGTCAGGCTTGCACACAATACGAACGGTCTCCATCTCGACCGTCACGTGATCCTCCGACCGCGTTACGGTGAGGGCGCCGGCGCTGCGAGGCTGGACGTGAAATTCTGTCGCGGTTCCCTCTGGGAAGTCGGTAAGCAGATGCACCGATCCGCTCGGCTGGTACACCTTCCCCTTCTCCGAGCGCAGGCACATCTGCCAGAAATCGACGTTCCCCCACCCCTCGGCTAACGACATCGCCCCGATGTTGAACCAGTACTGGTTCCCGTCGTCTCCGTGGACGCTGGCGACCAGGTTCCAGCCGATCATCGCCGTGTCCCGCGCTTCTTTCGGGAACCCCAGCGCATCTTCGTCAAGCGTGACCCGCGGGTCCGTAACCTTCATCGTGTCTTACTCCTCATCTCGTCTCGGATAGATTTTATTTTCGTACCCGCAGGCCTCAACTCAGGTTGGCGATGAGCTGCGGCATGTCGAGCGAGGACACGATACCGGGCGGCGACGCGCAGACATATGGTATTGCGTTCACTGGACGGCTCGCGTTTCCGTAGCCGACGTTGTTCTTCTCCTCTTCCGACGAGAACGTGAAGCGGATGAGGACGTCGAGGGGCACGTCACCCTCGACCACGACGCGCCATCCATTCTCCAGGAAGGGGAAGTCCCACGCCGGATCGAGATCGGTGCTGATGTACCACGTGGGGATCATCCGCAGCACGGGCTTGCCGGCCCGGAGCCCGGTCACCTCGATCTCCCAGGCAGCCACGGTTCCGGCGTCGAAGGTCCCCGCCGCGGTCTTCACGGGTGTCTTCGCGACCCCTACCCTGGCCGTCGCGGTGATCTCATCGAGTGGAATCGAGAGCGCCTTCGCCAACACGTGGAGCGAGGAGCCGTAGTGCTCCTGCGTGGACTCGGCGACGCCCGCGAGCTGGGCGGCCGCGGGATCGCCGCCGAACAACATGGAAAGCATCTCCGGGGAGTTGCGCCCCGATATGTCGGCGTACTCACGGATCGTCAGGCAGTCGAGCCGGCGCTGGAGCGAGGTCAGTGCGACCGGCAGGGCCTCGGTGACGAACCCCGGGCTCGTGCCCATGCTGGACAGGGACGCGCCACCGCGTCGGCCAGCCGCCTCGATGCGCTGTCGTACGGTGGGGTCAAGTCGCTCCGGGGCGTGGAAGTGCTCGAGCAAGGTCGAGATGTTCACCCCCGACTCCAGAAGCCGGCAGACGTCGTCGACGTCGTACGTGATGGGCATGTACACGATGCAGTCCGGCTTGGCGGCGACGATGTCCTCGATGTTCGAGGTGGCGACGACGCCCGTTGGCTCCCTGCCGCACAGCTCTCCGGCGTCGCGACCCGCCTTCTTGTCGGAGTACACGTACACGCCGACGAGGTCGTACCCCGGATGGTCGATCAGGGCTCGCAGGGCGGCCGACCCGCTGTGGCCCGTGCCCCACTGCGCTACGCGGTAGCGCTTTTCACTCATCACTCACCTCGGTCATCCGGTTACGGGAAGGCTCTTCGTCCGCATGTGCTCGAAACAGGGGTACGGATCGTTGACCAACGACTCGTCGCGGAAGCAGACGCCGGTGCCGACGTCGCTCATCGCACCGTCCCCTGCCGAGCTTGCCAGGCGGGTAGTCGATCGGCAACTTTTAAGTTGCCGATCGACAACCGAACCGTAGTCGGCGGACCGAGGTGCGTCAACCCGTATGTTGGGCCGGTGAGCACGGCCGAACTTCCGGACACCCAGCGCGTCAACCCTGGGACGGCAACCGCCGCCCAGGGCCGCGTCATCGCGGCCGCGCTCGATCTCTTCGCCCGACACGGCGTCGGGGGAACCTCGCTGCAGATGATCGCCGACGAGCTCGGCGTCACGAAGGCGGCCGTCTACCGCCAGTACAAGACCAAGGAACAGATCGCCCTGGCAGTCGCCGACGCCGAGCTCGCTCGGATGGAGGCGACGATCGACGACGCCGAAGAAGAGCAGTCATGGGCGGGCGCGCGCGAACGGCTCCTGATCAACATGGTCAACCTTGCCGTCGAGCGCCGCCAAACGGTCGGCGTCATCCTTATGGATCCCGGCATCGCGCGATTGACCCCAAAGAATGCATCATTCCGGCGCGTTATGGGACGCATGCGCCGCCTACTCCTGGGAAACGAGCCTGGACCAGACGGAGCCGTTCGGACGGCGATGGTCATCGCAGCGATCAGCGGGGCAGCCGTGCACCCCTTGGCCTTCGACCTCGACGACGACACACTTCGAGCCCAGCTCCTGCCACTCGCGAAACGCTTCCTCGACCTGACCTGACC
>NZ_JALKFY010000733.1:0-2998 GCF_023242985.1 Frankia sp. Mgl5
ACGGCGTGTTCGTCGTCGTTGGTGGCGTTGCATCTGGCGGCGCGGGCGTTGCGGGCGGGTGAGTGCTCGATGGCGCTCGCCGGCGGGGCCGCGGTCATGGCGACGCCCGATGTCTTCGTAGAGTTCTCCCGGCAGCGGGGGCTGGCGCCGGACGGCCGGGTGAAGGCGTTCTCGGATTCCGCGGACGGCACCGCATGGTCCGAGGGTGCCAGCTTGCTTCTTCTTGAGCGGTTGTCGGATGCGCGGCGGAACGGGCATCCGGTGTTGGCGGTGGTGCGGGGTTCTGCGGTGAATCAGGATGGGGCGTCGAATGGTCTGACTGCGCCGAGTGGTTCGGCGCAGCGGGCGGTGATTCGTCGGGCGTTGGCGGATGCCGGGGTGGCTGGTGCGGACGTGGATGTGGTGGAGGCGCATGGGACGGGTACTCGGCTGGGGGATCCGATCGAGGCGTCGGCGATTGTGGATGTGTATGGGCGGGAGCGTGTGCCGGGTCGGCCGGTGTGGTTGGGGTCGTTGAAGTCGAATATTGGTCATGTGCAGGCAGCGGCGGGTGTGGCCGGGGTCATCAAGATGGTTCTGGCGATGCGGGCGGGGGTGTTGCCGGCGACGTTGCATGTGACTGCGCCGACCTCGGAGGTGGACTGGTCCGAGGGTGGGGTGGAGTTGCTGACCGCGGCGCGGGAATGGCCCGAGGTGGGCCGGCCACGCCGCGCGGCCGTCTCCTCCTTCGGAGTAAGTGGGACGAACGCCCACGTCATCATCGAGCAGGCCGAGGACGACCGCTCCGACGATCGTCCCCAGCCCGCCGGAACAGTCGTTCCCTGGGTTGTCAGTGGTAACACTTCCGAGGCTGTCCGGATTCAGGCTGATCGTCTCGCTTCCCATGTCTCGAAGAATCCCGAGCTGAGTCCGCTCGACGTCGCCTTCTCGCTGGCGACCGGACGGGCCGGGCTGGCATACCGCGCCGCCGTCGTCACCGCGGACCGCGAAGAGGCGCTGGCCGGCCTACGCGCTGTCATGCCGGAGAAGGTCGCTGCTGGTGGGGTGGCGGTTCTGTTTTCGGGTCAGGGGAGTCAGCGGGTGGGGATGGGGCGGGATCTGGCTGGGGTGTTCCCGGTTTTTCGGGGGGCTTTTGATGAGGTGGCTGGGGTGGTTGATCCTCTTTTGGGGTGTTCTTTGTGGGATGTGCTGGCGGGGGATGGTCTGGGTCGGACGGAGTTCACGCAGCCTGCTTTGTTCGGTGTGGAAGTTGCTTTGTTTCGGCTGTTGGAGTCGTGGGGTTTGCGGCCCGATTTTGTGGGGGGTCATTCGGTCGGCGAGTTGACGGCTGCTTTTGTGGCTGGGGTGTGGTCCTTGGAGGACGCGGGGCGTCTGGTGGTGGCTCGGGGCCGTTTGATGCAGGGATTGTCTGAGGGTGGGGTGATGGTAGCGGTGGGCGTTGGTGAGGATGTGGTGGTGCCGTTGCTGGGGGAGGGGGTGGATGTGGCGGCGGTGAATGGTCCGTCGTCGGTGGTGCTGTCGGGAGACGAAGCGGCTGTGCGGGGTGTGGTGGCGGGTTTGGGGGAGGGGGTTCGGGTGCGGCGGCTGGCGGTGAGTCATGCGTTTCATTCGGCTCGGATGGATCCGATGCTGGATGATTTCCGGAGGGTGGCGGAGTCGGTGTCGTATCGGGCTCCGTCTCTTCGGTTGGTGTCGAATGTGACGGGTGATGGCGGTGGAGGGTGGGGGTCGGCGCAGTACTGGGTCTCGCATGCGCGGGCGGCGGTGCGGTTCGCGGATGGGGTGGGTTGGCTCGTGGATCAGGGCGTGCGCACTTTTGTGGAGGTGGGCCCGGGCAGTGTGTTGACGGCGTTGACCCGTGAGTGCCTGGCCGACCGTGACGCCTCTGCGACGGGTTCTTCGGACGGTTCTGGTTTTGGCTGTGTGCCGGTGCTGCGGTCGGGGGTGTCGGAGGTCCGGTCGGTGGTGGCTGCGGTGGGGAGTTTGTTCACCTGCGGGGTGGGGGTGGACTGGGCGGGGTTCTTCAAGGATTCGGGTGCCCGTCGGGTGGACGTTCCCACGTATGCGTTCGGAGGGGAGCGGTACTGGCTGGAGCGGTCGGTGGGCGGTGATGTGTCCTCGGTCGGGGTACCGGTCACGGAACACGCGTTGATCGGGGCGGTGGTGACGATTCCGGAGGGCGGTGGTGCGGTCGGGACGGGCCGGTTGGGAGTGGGGTCGCATCCCTGGCTGGCTGATCACATGGTGGGTGGTGTGGTGGTGGTTCCGGGGGCGGTTTTGGTGGAGATGGCGATGCGGGTCGGTGCCGAGGTCGGTACGGAGGTGGTAGAGGAACTGGTGATGGGAACGCCGCTGGTGGCGGCGGACTCGGTGTGGGTGCGAGTGGTGGTGGGTGCCGAGGAGGCGGCTGGAAGACGACCGGTCTCGGTGTTCTCCACGATGCCCGACAGCGAGGTGTGGACACGTAACGCGACGGGTTTCCTGCGGGCATCGCCGTTGGAACAGCCGGATCTTTCTGGTTTCTCCGCGCACCGGTGGCCCCCGGCGGGGGCCGAGCGGATCGATGTGTCTGGTTTCTACGAGGACCGGACGGCGGCCGGAATGGTGTACGGTCCGATATTCCAGAACATGCGGGACGCCTGGCGGCGTTCCGGTGAGGTTTTCGCGGACGTGCTGCTCCCGGAAACCGTGGAGGTAGCCGGATTCGGGATACATCCGGCCCTGTTCGACGCGGTCCTGCATGCCAGTGTGCTCTGTCCCGGCGAGACCGATGGTGAGACCGCCGGCAGCCCACGGCTACCTTTCGCCTGGGCTGGCGTGGAGGTATCCGCTACGGGCGCACGCGCGGTCCGGGTACACGCGACCAGGACCAGTACCGGAATCCAGATCACCGCGGTCGATCCCCGCAACAGTCCCGTACTGTCCATCCACTCCCTCACCACCCGACCCGCCACCCCACCCCACCCCACCCACGACGCACTCTTCCACCTGGCCTGGA
>NZ_JALKFY010000734.1:0-2962 GCF_023242985.1 Frankia sp. Mgl5
CCACACCCACGGCCACACCCCCACCGGCACCACCCTCACCCCCACCAGCCAGGCCACCACCAGCAAGGCCACCACCAGCGACACCGGCAGCGACACCGGCGTCGATCCCCACCACCTCGCCGCCGCCCTGCCCACCTACCCCTTCCAGCACGAGCGCTACTGGTTGGAGAGCACTCCCGGCGGCCCCGGCGACCTCTCGCGGGCCGGGTTGCGCTCGGCCGGCCATCCGCTGCTCGGCGCCACCATCCGGTTGGCCACCGGCGACACCGTCGTGCAGACCGGACGGATCTCGCTGGCCACCCATCCCTGGCTCACCGACCACACCGTGCAGGGCAACGTCCTCGTCCCGGGCACCGCCTTCGTCGACCTCGCGCTGCGCGCCGGGGACACGCTCGGCGCCGACGTGCTCGACGAGCTCGTGGTCGAAGCGCCGCTCATCCTTCCCCAGCGCGGTGCGGTCGCCATCCAGGTCACGGTCACGGCTCCCGACGACACCGGCCGCCGCCCCGTCAGCATCCATTCCCGGCCCGACACCGGCCCGGACGACGACGTGGCCGCCGACTCTGACGTCGCCGCGTGGACCAGGCACGCCAGCGGCACGCTGACGACGACCGCCGCGGGGGTCGCGACGCCGCCCGAACCGGCATGGACCGAATGGCCTCCGGCGCAGGCCGTCGCGGTGGACCTCTCCGACGGCTACGACGCGCTGGCCGCGTCCGGGCTCGCCTACGGGCCCACCTTCCAGGGCCTGCGCGCCGCCTGGCGCGACGGCGACGACCTCTACGCCGAGGTCACCCTGCCCGACACCGAGACCGACCAGGCCGGCGCCTTCGGCGTCCACCCCGCGCTGCTCGACGCCGCGCTGCACGCCGCCGCGCTGAGCCGACTGCCGGACGTCCCGGCGGGCCACAGCCGGCTGCCCTTCGCCTGGAACGGCGTCCGCCTGCACGCCACCGGCCCCACCACCCTGCGCGTCCACCTCACCATCCACGGAACCGACGACGTCTCCCTGCACGCCGCCGACACCACCGGGACTCCCGTGGTCACGGTGGACTCGCTGGTCTCCCGGCTGATCTCCGCGGAGCAGGTCGCAGCCGAACGCGAGGACGCCGAGCGTTCCGGGCAGGCGGGACGTCTCCACGAGGTGACCTGGCCGGAACTACCGCTGTCGGCCGCCGACTCCGGGACAGCGACGGGCACCTGGGCGGTGGTCGGCGACGACACCGCCGAACTGGTCGCGGCGCTGCGCGGGGCCGACGTCGACGCGCGTGCCTTCCCGAACCTCACGGCGCTCGGCGCCGCGGACGGTGACGAGCTGCCGCGGGTGGTGCTGGTCGGCCTACCCCCGCGGGCCGCGGCTGCCCCCGCGCCCGGCATCGAGGAGGGCGATCTTCCGGCGTCGGCGCACGCGGCCGCCGCCGACACGTTGGCGCTTCTCCAGGAGTGGCTGCGGGACCCCCGTCTGGCCGACACCGCCCTCGTCGTGCTGACGTCCGGCGCCGTCAGCGTCGCCGGCGAGGCCGTCGATCTCACCACGGCGCCCCTCACCGGCCTGCTGCGGACCGCCGTCACCGAGAACCCCGAACGTCTCCTGCACCTGGACGTCGACGACCACCCGGGTTCCCGGGCTGGGCTGTCCGCCGCCATCGCGACCGCTCTGGCCGCCGACGAGCCCCACCTGGCGCTGCGCGGGGGCACCGCGCACACGCCGAGGCTCACTCCCGTCGTGACGCCCACCGGCGGTCCGGCCGTCGACCCCGCCGCCCCGGGCTCCTGGAATCTCGACCCGGACGGGACCGTCCTGATCACCGGCGGCCTGGGCACCCTCGCCCGCCACCTCGCCCGCCACCTCGTCATCCACCAGCACACCCGCCACCTGCTTCTCACCAGCCGGCAGGGCCCCGCCAGCCCCCACGCGCAAACCCTGCTCAACGAGCTCACGGATCTCGGCGCCAGCGTGACCATCACGGCGACCGACACCGCCGACCTCGACGCGGTCGCGCGGCTGCTCGGCACCCTCCCCGCCGAACACCCCCTCACCGCCGTCGTCCACACCGCCGGCGTCCTCGACGACGCCGCCCTGGCCAACCTCACCCCCGACCGCCTGCACAGCGTCCTCACTCCCAAGATCGACGGTGCCTGGAACCTGCACCGCATCACCCGCGACCACCCCGTGCGCGCGTTCGTCCTCTACTCCTCCATCGCCGGCATCACCGGCAACGCCGGCCAGGCCAACTACGCCGCGGCGAACACCTTCCTCGACGCCCTCGCCCAGCACCGCCGGGCCCAGGGCCTGCCCGCCACCAGCCTCGCCTGGGGACTCTGGGACGACGCGAGCGCGTTCACCGAACAGCTCAGCGCCACCGACCGGGCGAGGATCGCGCGCAGCGGCGTCCGGCCGCTGTCGACGGCGCAGGGGCTGCGCCTGTTCGACGAGGCCGCCGCGACGGAGCAGGCGGTGCTGGCGCCTGTACCGCTGGACCTGGCCGCCATCCGCGCCCGGGCGGCCCGCGACGGGGTGCCGCCGCTGTTCCGCGCGCTCGTCCGACCGGTCCGCCGGGCCGCGACGACGTCCACCGGCCCGGCCGCGGGGACCTCAGCGCTGGCCGACCGGCTCGGCGGGCTGGGCGAGCAGGAGGCGACCACGCTGCTGGTGGACCTGGTGCGAACGGAGGTCGCCGGTGTGCTCGGGCACGCCGGCCTCGCGTCCGTCCCGGCCGACCGCGCCTTCTCCGGTCTGGGTCTGGACTCGCTGACCGCGGTGGAGCTGCGCAACCGGCTGAACACGGCCACCGGCCTGAGGTTGCCGGCCACCCTCACCTTCGACCACCCGACCCCGGCCGCCATCGCCGAGCTGCTGCGGACCGAACTGGTCGGGACGTCGACGGCCCCGGGCGGGGCCCCGGGGGGGGCCCCGCCCCGGCGCCCGCGGGGCGCCGCCGCGCCCCACGCGGTAGGGGGG
>NZ_JALKFY010000735.1:0-2943 GCF_023242985.1 Frankia sp. Mgl5
CCGAAGCGCTGACCGCATAACATTCAACCAGGATCACGCGGCATCACGCTCCGTACACCACCCCCGTGGGCATGACCCCGGGCGGCGCTGGACTGCGAGACGACCCGCGGGTTGAGAGAAGCGGGCGCTTCGTCCACGGACGTCCACCGACGTCTATCTGGTCGGTACAACCTGGGCTTCAGCGCCGGTCCGTGCCCGCCGGTGTCCACTGACGTCCGTCGGCTCGGGTACAGCGGTGGGTACACCGGTGCCCGGCCGACGTGAGTCGAGACCTGATGCCAGGCAGCTTGGCTGCGGGGTCGTTCGCGATCTCCTGTGGCGTCCACGTCCATCCGCCAAGTCCACAAAGAGTTCCACCAGTGGATCTAGTGGGTCGACTGCCGCCCACGGCCGTATCCTGTGCTCTGTGGGCGCCTTGCGAGACGAGTTGCACCGGCTGATCGACCGGCTGCCCGAGTCCCAGGTGGCACCGGTCCTGGCTCTCCTCCGAGAGCGCACCCCAACCGAGGACGGAAGCGACGAGTGGCCGTTGCCAGAGTTCGTCGGCACCCTGTCCAGCGGCAAAGGCGACCTCGCAGCCCGTTCCAGTCAGCTGTCGTCCGCCTCGAGGAGGTTGCCGTGACGCCAGACGTAGATCGTCACCGGAGGGTGACGATGAGCGAACTGCGTCGTCGTCGCGCGGACGTCTACGCGATCGCGCGACGCTACGGTGTGAGCAACATCCGTGTCTTCGGCTCCGTCGCCCGCGCCGAAGCAGACGACGCGAGCGACGTCGACCTCCTTGTCGATCTCGCTCCAGGACGAGGTCTGTTCGATCTGGGTGGCTTCATCAGCGACACCGAGGCGACGCTCAATGTCCACGTCGACGTCACGACAGTCGCTGGGCTACGACCCCGGCTCCGTCCGCGGGTCCTGGCCGAGGCCGTCGCACTGTGAGGTCCGACGATGAGCGCCTCCGCGATATCGTCGAACATGCGGAACTGATCAGCACGTACCTCCCCGCCTCACGCGAGGAACTCGACAAGGACGTTGTTCTGTCCGCTGCTCTGATCAGATGGGTAGGAATAATCGGGGAAGCCGCAGCGCGGCTGTCGGACTCCTTCCGCACACACCACCCCGAGGTGCCCTGGGCTGCGATCGCCGGCATGCGTAACCACCTCGTACACGGCTACTTCTCGGTGGACACGGACCTGTTGTGGACCGCGGTCACCGTCGAGATCCCCGGGCTTGCTGTCACCGTAGAATCCTGGCTGGGCGACTGACTCGAGCAGCTCTTCCGGCGGCGCTTCCCTCGCCGCCTTCCTCGGATCTGGCCCGCCGGCCCAGCACTGACCCCGCGCAAGGGACAACCGTGATGGGGTACGAAAAATACGCTCACGGCTGTCCGCAAAGTGCGGGATAAATACGGGATGACCTCGAAATAACCGAGATCATCGATCTTACTCATGACGCCCTGACCAGGGCTTACGGGTGCGCCGCCAGGGACTTGAACCCCGAACCCGCGGATTAAGAGGAGCGGGCGCTCCGTCCACGGACGTCCACCGACGTCCATCGGGTCGACGCGGCCTGGGCTTCAGCGCCGGTCCGTGTTCGCTGATGTCCATCGACGTCCGCTGGCTCGGGTACAGCGATGGGTACACGGGAATCGGGGCGGGTGGGGACAGCGAGCATGTCGGGCCCCCCAACCTGGTGCGGCTCGAACCCGCTGGTCCCCTCCACCGTGGGCCGGCGGGCGCGAGTGGCATCCGCTCGACCGACGCAGGCCCGAGATCAGGTACATGAACGTCGATAGATTTTTGTCGGGTCGGCGCGATCTGGGCTTTAGTACCGGTCCCTTCCAATGCCCGTTGACGTCTGTGTTGTGAGCCCGGCTCGAGCGATGGGTAGACAGGCACGGAAACGCTCAGGAAGTTGGCGAGTACATACTAGGCCACTTTCCGCAACTTCTCGAGAGAAGATTGTCGAGCGCTAAACGTATCTTCCTATCGGTCACAATGAGAGCAATATAGGGATGCCTGCACTCTACGACAGAAGGGTGCTTGTCAATTTGACCATTAGGAAATATTCAAAATACCAATCGCGAATACACTGAGGGCTAATCCGGCAATCTGGATCAAATTTGGTCTATGTCTAAGTATAACGATGGCCAGCACCACCGTTACGAGAGGGTACATTGAGGCGATGGCACCAGAGACACTCAACTCCCCTAATGATGAGGAGTAGCGATAGGACAGCGCAGCCAGGTGATATAGAAATCCCGCTAGCACGCAACCTACGGCACAGACTAGTGCAGGGCGCTCCGTCGGAAACTTCCTTCTACTGACCTGGGTCATGACCGCCCCGAAGTGTGCGGCAGCGACTGGTTGAAGACCGTAGTCAGAGTAGTAACCCGTAGTCGCTAGATATACACCCATCAACACGCCAGCGATTGCAGGTCTTGCTAGAGGAAGATAAGTCGAGCGACCGTTGGGGGCTGACTTATCAAAGGATCCGAGACATACCGCGATCACCGCGGTTATCAGACCAACGATCCGGATCAATCCAACAGCGCCGTCTATAAATATTCCAATAATTGCTGGTGTGGCGGAGGAAGCCGCAGCAGAAGAAGGAGCGACCTGTGACGCCGGGTATCTTGAAAGAAGTCCAAAAAACATCCCTAGTCCGATAACCGCGACTGCACCGGACGCGAAGCAAACGACGAAAGCTTCGAGGGGGATATTACTCTCAGGTGGCTCAAGCGTGCTGAAACCTGCTGCGAGAATTAGCGCAACAACAGATATGAGTGCGGCGACGTGCCCACTGTCTAGCAATACGGATACGCGCGCTGCTAGAAAATCCGCCGAGCCCCAACAGATGGCAGCAAGAATCGCATAGCCGGTAAGCGCAAGAAGATTCATATACCGCGAGTCTCGAAAGTCAAGCCCTTAGCGGAATTACCAAACC
>NZ_JALKFY010000736.1:0-2454 GCF_023242985.1 Frankia sp. Mgl5
ACCAGTACCGTGAGGGAAAGGTGAAAAGTACCCCGGGAGGGGAGTGAAATAGTACCTGAAACCGTGTGCTTACAAATAGTCGGAGCCCGTTATATGGGTGACGGCGTGCCTTTTGTAGAATGAACCGGCGAGTTACGGTAGCGTGCGAGGTTAAGTCGAAGAGACGGAGCCGCAGCGAAAGCGAGTCTGAATAGGGCGCAAGTACGTTGCCGTAGACCCGAAACCGTGTGATCTAGCCATGTCCAGGGTGAAGGTAGGGTAACACCTACTGGAGGCCCGAACCCACGCACGTTGAAAAGTGCGGGGATGAGGTGTGGCTAGCGGTGAAATTCCAATCGAACTCGGAGATAGCTGGTTCTCCCCGAAATAGCTTTAGGGCTAGCCTCGGATTGGGACCCCGCCGGACGTGAGCGTAAGCTTGCGTCCGGTGGGACCCTTTAGAGTCTTGGAGGTAGAGCACTGATTGGGCTAGGGGCCCTCATCGGGTTACCGAACTCAGTCAAACTCCGAATGCCAACGACTTATGTCCGGGAGTCAGACGGCGAGTGCTAAGATCCGTCGTCAAGAGGGAAACAGCCCAGACCATCAGCTAAGGTCCCCAAGTGTATGTTAAGTGGGAAACGATGTGGAGTTGCCCAGACAACCAGGATGTTGGCTTAGAAGCAGCCACCCTTGAAAGAGTGCGTAATAGCTCACTGGTCGAGTGACTCTGCGCGGAAAATGTAACGGGGCTAAACATACCACCGAAGCTATGGCAGTCCTTACGGACTGGGTAGGGGAGCGTTCCAAGCAGCAGGGAAGCCGTACCGCAAGGAGCGGTGGAGCGCTTGGAAGTGAGAATGCCGGTGTAAGTAGCGAAAAGACAAGTGAGAATCTTGTCCACCGAAAGCCTAAGGGTTCCTGGGGAAGGCTCGTCCTCCCAGGGTTAGTCGGGACCTAAGCTGAGGCCGAAAGGCGTAGGCGATGGACAACTGGTTGATATTCCAGTACCACCTCCGTTCCGCTTGAGCAATGGCGTGACGCAGGAGGATAGGGTGAGCGGCCGATTGGATGGCCGTCCAAGCAGCAAGCCTGATGTGTAGGCAAATCCGCACATCATAAGGGCAAGCTGTGATGGCGAGGGAAACATAAGTACCGAAGTCCCTGATTTCACACTGCCAAGAAAAGCGTCTAGCGAGGAATGAGGTGCCCGTACCGCAAACCGACACAGGTAGGCGAGGAGAGAATCCTAAGGTGCGCGGGATAACTCTTGCTAAGGAACTCGGCAAAATGGCCCCGTAACTTCGGGAGAAGGGGCGCCCCGGTAGGGTTTATAGCCCGAGGGGGCCGCAGTGAAAAGGCCCAAGCGACTGTTTAGCAAAAACACAGGTCTCTGCGAAGCCGCAAGGCGAAGTATAGGGGCTGACGCCTGCCCGGTGCTGGAAGGTTAAGGGGATGGGTTAGTTTTGGGACCCCGCCGAACGCGAGCGTAAGCTTGGGTTCGGTGGGCCGAAGCGAAGCTTTGAACCGAAGCCCCAGTAAACGGCGGCCGTAACTATAACGGTCCTAAGGTAGCGAAATTCCTTGTCGGGTAAGTTCCGACCCGCACGAAAGGCGTAACGACTTGGGCGCTGTCTCGGCAAGAGACCCGGTGAAATCATAATACCTGTGAAGATGCAGGTTACCCGCGACAAGACGGAAAGACCCCATGGAGCTTTACTGTAGCCTGGTATTGGAACTTTGTGCATCATGTACAGGATAGGTGGGAAGCGTAGAAGCAGGGGCGCCAGCCTCTGTGGAGCTGTCGGTGGGATACCACCCTTGATGTACGGAGTTTCTAACTTGGCACCCTGATCGGGTGCAAGGACCATGCCAGGTGGGCAGTTTGACTGGGGCGGTCGCCTCCTAAAAGGTAACGGAGGCGCCCAAAGGTTCCCTCAGAATGGTCGGAAATCATTCGTAGAGTGTAAAGGCAGAAGGGAGCTTGACTGCGAGACCTACAAGTCGAGCAGGGACGAAAGTCGGGCTTAGTGATCCGGTGGTTCCGCATGGAAGGGCCATCGCTCAACGGATAAAAGCTACCCTGGGGATAACAGGCTTATCTCCCCCAAGAGTCCACATCGACGGGGAGGTTTGGCACCTCGATGTCGGCTCATCGCATCCTGGGGCTGAAGTAGGTCCCAAGGGTTGGGCTGTTCGCCCATTAAAGCGGTACGCGAGCTGGGTTCAGAACGTCGTGAGACAGTTCGGTCCCTATCTGTCGCGGGCGCAGGAAGTTTGAGGAGAGCTGTCCTTAGTACGAGAGGACCGGGATGGACGCACCGCTGGTGCACCAGTTGTCACGCCAGTGGCACAGCTGGGTAGCTATGTGCGGACGGGATAAGCGCTGAAAGCATCTAAGCGTGAAGCCCCCTCCAAGATGAGACTTCCCTTTCTAGAGGTTAGAAGTTAGAGGTTTGAGGTTAGATATAGGGG
>NZ_JALKFY010000736.1:2464-2871 GCF_023242985.1 Frankia sp. Mgl5
CAAGAATCTCACTTCTCACTTCTCACCTCTCACCTCTAGAAGTAAGACCCCTCATAGACGATGAGGTTGATAGGTTCGGTGTGGAAGCGCGGCAACGCGTGGAGCTGACGAATACTAATCGGTCGAGGGCTTATCCACATTCCTTAGTACACATTACTTGCGTATCCAGTTTTGAAGGTGCAAACAACGCACATGTCTATGTGCGATTACCTGCTTTGCCTGAAGCTGAGGCGTGTAGCAGGCGAGCCTTTGAATCGTTCCTCAGTAGCTCAATGGTGGAGCAACCGGCTGTTAACCGGTAGGCTGGCGGTTCGAGTCCGTCCTGAGGAGCCATAATGCGGAGAGTTACCCAAGAGGCCGAAGGGGACGGTTTGCTAAACCGTTAGTATGCGCAAGCGTAGCGAGGG
>NZ_JALKFY010000737.1:0-2787 GCF_023242985.1 Frankia sp. Mgl5
GGTTGAACACGGTGCGGGTGGCGAGGGCGGCGGCCAGGTCGTCCACGGAGAGAACACCGCCACCGGCCCCGCCGTCGCTACCAGCACCGGTCTCGCGCAGGTGTGCGGCCAGGCGGCGGCCCTGTTCGCGGACCGCCGCGTCGCTGCGCGCCGACAACGGCACCAGAACCGGCTGCGTCCGCTCGCCGGCCCGCTCCGCGTCTGCCCGGCCTGGCCTGGTCTCCGCCGAGGAGGATTCGGCGGCTGGCGAGTCTGGCCCGGTGTCCGTCGGTGTCGCGGTGCTGGTGGCCGGGGCCTGCTCGATGATGACGTGCGCGTTCGTTCCGCTGACCCCGAACGCGGAGATGCCGACCCGCCGTGGGGCGCCTGTCTCCGGCCAGGGGCGCGACTTCGTGAGCAGTTCCACCGCGCCGGCGGACCAGTTGACGTAGGGAGTGGGCTCGTCGACGTGCAGGGTGCGGGGGAGTAGCCCGTTCTGGATCGCGAAGACGGTCTTGATGATGCCGGCGGCGCCGGCGGCGGCCTGGGTGTGCCCGATGTTGGACTTGAGGCTGCCGAGCCAGAGGGGCCGGTCGGCCGGTCGGTCCTGGCCGTAGGTGGCGAGGATGGCCTGCGCCTCGATCGGGTCGCCGAGGGTGGTGCCGGTGCCGTGGGCCTCGACCGCGTCGATGTCGGCTGGGCTCAGCCGGGCCCCCGCGAGGGCCGCGCGGATGACCCGCTGCTGCGACGGGCCGTTCGGCGCCGTCAGACCGTTCGAGGCGCCGTCGGAGTTCACCGCGCTGCCGCGCACGACGGCGAGGACGGGATGGTTGTTGGCCTGGGCGTCGCTGAGGCGTTCGAGCAGCAGGATGCCGACGCCCTCAGCCCATCCGGTGCCGTCGGCGGCGGCCGCGAAGGCCTTGCAGCGCCCGTCCGGGGAGAGACCGCGTTGGCGGGAGAACTCGATGAACGGCGCCGGCGAGGACATCACCGCGACGCCCCCGGCGAGCGCGAGGTCCGCCTCGCCGTTGCGCAGCGCCTGCGAGGCCAGGTGCACGGCGACGAGCGAGGACGAGCAGGCCGTGTCGACGGTGACCGACGGCCCCTCGAAACCGAACGTGTACGAGATCCGTCCGGACAGCACGCTGCCGAGCGTGCCCAGCCCGATGTAGGCCTCCAGCTCGTCGGGAATCTCGTGCAGGCGGGCCGCGTAGTCCTGCCCGGCGATGCCGGCGAACACGGCGGTGCGGCTGCCGCGCAACGTCGTCGGGTCGATGCCGGCCCGTTCGAACGCCTCCCAGGCCGTCTCCAGCAGCAGGCGTTGCTGGGGGTCGGTGGCGACCGCCTCCCGGGGGGAGATGCCGAAGAACTCGGCGTCGAAGTCGGCGGCGTCGTGCAGGAAGCCGCCGTGGCGGGTGTAGGACTTCCCGGCCACGTCCGGGTCGGGATCGAACAGGTCGTCGACGTCCCAGCCGCGGTTGCCGGGGAACTCGCTGATCGCGTCGCGCTCGCCCGCGACCAGGTCCCACAGCTGCTCCGGCGTGGTCACCGAGCCGGGCAGGCGGCAGGCCATGCCGACGATCGCGATCGGCTCCCGGCGGCTCGACTCGACCTCCCGCAGACGCTTCTGCGCCGCCCGTGCGTCGTTGAGCGCCCGCTTCAGGTAGGTGCGCAGCTTGTCGTCATCGGCCATGGTCATGGACTCCCTTGCGAAGAACCGCGGTCGCTTCCACCCCGCGGCCGGAACGAGCGGCGGCCGGGACGAGGAACCGCCAGCTGACGGTGGATTCAGGACAGCTCGACATCGCTGTCCATCAGGGCGAACAGCTCGTCGTCCGTGGCGGAGTCGAGATCGATCTCGTCGTCGGCGTCGGCGAGCACCGGGACTACCGGGACGACGGCGGTCCAGCGCGAGACCAGTGCGCGCAGCCTGGTCACCGCCTCGGCGGTGTCGGCGTTGTCGCCGCCGCTCGCCTCCAGCGCCGCCTCCAGCTGGTCCAGGACCCGCAGCGGCGAGGATGTCGGTGCGGGAGCGGACCCCAGCTCGGCGGCGAGGAGACCGGCGATCGCGGCCGGGGTCGGATAGTCGAAGACGAGCGTGGCCGGCAGGGTGAGCCCGGTCGCCGCGTTCAGCCGGTTACGCAGGTCGACCGCGGTCAGCGAGGTCAGTCCCAGCTCGCTGAACGCCCGGGTGGCACCGACGGTCGCCGGGCTGTCGTGGCCGAGGACCACCGCGGCCTCCCCACGGACGAGGTCGAGCAGCAGACCGTCGCGTTCGTTCGGCGCGAGCCCGGCGAGCTGCTCGCCCAGGGTCGGCCCGGACGGGGCTGCCGGCAGCCCGGCCAGCGCGGCGTCCACGGCGTCGGCGACGACCTCGCCGTCGACGACGCGCACCGGTGTCGGGTCGAGCCAGTAGCGCCGCCGCTGGAAGGCGTAGGTCGGCAGGGCGACCCGGCGCCGGACGGCCGGCGTCGCCGCGGGCGCGGGCGCGGGTACGGTCACCGCCACGGTCGGGTCCGTACCGAGGGCGACGCGCCAGTTCACCGGGGCGCCGCGGACCCAGGCCTCGGCCAGGGCCGCCTGGAACTTGGCGGGCCCGCCGGCGTCACGCCGCAGCGTCTCGGTGATGGCGACC
Organism: Frankia sp. Mgl5; assembly: GCF_023242985.1. Classification (NCBI taxonomy): domain Bacteria; kingdom Bacillati; phylum Actinomycetota; class Actinomycetes; order Frankiales; family Frankiaceae; genus Frankia; species Frankia sp. Mgl5. The sequence goes on from NZ_JALKFY010000737.1 coordinate 2,615, forward strand.
GGCCCGCGGGCGGGAACGGAGCCGGCCGTGCTCTGGTCGTTCGCCTCGTCTCCGGTTCCCGCCTCGCCGCGGGCCGGCGCGTTCGCGGTGGGAGCCGCGTCGAGGGTTTCGGCGAGGGCGGTGGTGAGGACGGGGTGGGGGCTGATTTCGAGGAACAGGTCGTGGCCGGTGTC
>NZ_JALKFY010000738.1:0-2781 GCF_023242985.1 Frankia sp. Mgl5
GACCGGGCCGCGGCCCGGTCAGCGGCCGGAGTCGGCGCCGCCGAGGCGACCGGCCGGGACGGCCGGCTGACCGGCGCCACCACCCGGCTGCGGGCATACCGCCCGGGCGGCGGGCGCGGGGCCGGGCCGGAGGAGCCCGCCGGCCGCACGAACGCCCTGTACGACACGGTCGACCAGGCCGCGCTGCGCCGCGTCGACGTACGCGAGCGCACCGCCGACGCGACCGTCTACCACAAGGTGGCGCCCGGCGACGGGCTCGACTCCTTCGGCGACGGGGACCGCACGGGCCTGCTCGACCGCACCGGCGGCGCGTCGCGCTCGGCCGGCACCCGGCTGGACGCGCTGGAGGGCGGCCGGCCCGGTGCAGGCCGCACCGGTGCAGGCCGCCGGCCGGGTGGGCCGACCCGGCCAAGTGACCGGGAACGGGGCAGGCGGCCCGGCGCGGGCGAGACCTCCGCAGCGCATGCGACCGGCGGCCGCGCGGGCGGCCGGGGCCGCGTCCGGCCGAACGCGGGCAAGCGTGGCCCCAGATGGTGGCGGAACCGGCCGCGATGGCTGCGCCGCCTGGTGCTCATCGGGATGACGTCCGGCGCGTTTCTGTTCGTCGCGGGCATCGCGGTGATCTACGCGGCGACCCGGGTGCCGCTGCCCGAGGAGGTGAAGACCGACCAGACGTCGATCATCTCGTGGGCCGGCGCGGACGGAAAGCCCGGCGGCGAGCTCGCCCGGATCGGCGACGTGAACCGCACGGACGTCCCGCTCTCGCAGGTGTCGAAGGACGTCCAGCACGCGGTGCTGGCCGCCGAGAACGAGAACTTCTACAACGAGCCGGGTATCTCCCCGCGCGGTATCGCGCGGGCGCTGTGGGTGAACCTCAGCGGTGGTGAGATCGCCCAGGGTGGTTCGACCATCACCCAGCAGTACGCGAAGAACGCCTATCTCACCCAGGAACGCACGTTCACCCGGAAGATGCGGGAGATCGTGCTCGCCATCAAGCTTGACCAGAAGTACTCCAAGGACCAGATCCTGGAGTTCTACCTGAACACGATCTACTTCGGGCGCGGCTCGTACGGCATCGAGGCGGCGGCGAAGACCTACTTCGACAAGCCGGCCGCGGAGCTGACGGCGGGTGAGGGCGCTGTCATCGGGGGGCTCATCAGATCCCCGAACTACCTGGACCCGAAGGTGAACCCGGGGCCGGCGGAATCCCGCTGGAAGGACGTCGTCGCGACGATGGTCGCCAAGGGCTGGGCCCCGGCGTCACTGGCGACCGAGAAGCCACCGGCGGTGTTGGAGAAGACCGACAGCTCCGGCAGCTCCTCCGATCAGGTCCAGTACATCAAGCTCCAGGTCGAGAGCGAGCTGACCGCCGCCGGCATCACCGAGGACCAGATCAACCGTGGTGGGCTGCGCATCACGACGACTCTCGACCAGGGCCGGCAGACCGCGGCCTTCCAGGCGGTGACCAGCCAGATCTCGCAGGCGTACGCGGCCGTACCCGACCTGCGCACGGGGCTGGTGGCGATAAAACCGGGAACAGGTGAGGTGCTCGCCTGGTACGGAGGGTCCCTTTACGGCAAGGGCACGAACGGCCAGGCGCAATATGTGGACAACGTTTCCGGAGCGAAGCTTCCGCCCGGTTCGACGTTTAAGGCCATCACCCTGGTGACCGCCCTGAAAAAAGGCATCAGCCTTAAATCCACCTACCCGGCCCCCGCCCATCTGCAGGTCCTGGACTACCCGGTCAGCAACGACGAGAGCGACCCCGGAGACCTGGGCTACCCCGACCTCGTGGAGTCCACCGCCGAGTCGATCAACACCGTGTTCGTGCCGCTGGGCGTCGACGTGGGCGTCGCGAACGTCATTCAGACCGCCCACGACATGGGGGTCGACGCCGACCTCGAGAACGTCGCCGGCGTCAGCCTCGGCAAGGACGGCGTGAGCGCGCTCGACATGGTCGAGGTCTACGGCACGCTGGCCAGCGGCGGCTACCGGGCCACCCCGCACATCGTCGCCAAGGTCGAGGACAACTCGGGCCGCGTCATCCTGGACGGGATGAACTCCGGCACGAAGCCGGTCGTCGACAAGGAGCCGGTCGTCCCGCCGTCCGTGGCCAGGGACGCGACCTTCGCGCTGGAGAGCGTGATCGACCACGGCACCGGCAAGAGCGCCCGGCTGGCGAACAACCGGCCGGCGGCGGGGAAGACGGGCACCACCGACGACTTCCGGTCCGCCTGGTTCTGCGGGTACACGAGGGAGATCGCCTCCTGCGTGAACATGTTCCGCGGCAAGGGCGAGGTGGCCGACCAGCTCCGGGGCATCCCGGGCGCCGAGCGGGGTGTGTACGGAGGCAACTACCCGGCGAAGATCTGGAAGGCGTTCATGGACGCGGCGCTGCAGGGCATCGCGCCGAAGCCGTTCGATCCGCCCGCCTACGGCGGGATCGTCACCCAGCGCAGCCCCGCGCCGGCGCCGACCCCGTCCGACCTGCCCACGCAGCCGCCGGTCGCGGGGACGGACGACTTCGACATCTTCGGCAACGACCAGAACGACAACGGTCAGAACGGCGGCGGGCAGGCCGGCCAGACCGGGCAGACGGGTCAGACGGGTCAGCAGCCACGTCCGAGACAGACCCGGCCACCCACCGGCGGTGGCGGCGGTGGCGGTGGCGGCGGAATCGTGGTCAATCCGTTCAACAACTGAGTAAGTCGCGAACTGAGCAGCGCCGCGGGGGGGGCCCGGCGCCCCCCGCCGGGGGGGGTGGGGGGGGGGGGGGGCCCC
>NZ_JALKFY010000739.1:0-2742 GCF_023242985.1 Frankia sp. Mgl5
GCACTCACCCGCCCGCAACGCCCGCGCCGCCAGATGCAACGCCACCAACGACGACGAACACGCCGTATCCACCGTGACCGAAGGACCACGCAGGTCAAGTGTGTAGGAGACCCGGCCCGAGAGCACGCTGCCGGATCGACCCATCGCTAGAAATGCTTCGACGCCGGCGGGGACACGTGTCACGCCGGCCGCGTAGTCGTGGTACATCAGGCCGGCGTACACCCCGATCTCCTGGCCCCGGATCGAGCGCGGATCGATACCGGCCCTCTCCAATGCCTCCCAGGAAACCTCCAGTAGCAGTCGCTGCTGGGGATCCGTACCCAGCGCCTCCCGGTCGGAAAGGCCGAAAAACTCCGCGTCGAAATCACCAGCGCCGCGCAGGAACCCGCCCCTTCGGACGTAGGTCCGACCCGGCTCGTCGAAGTCGGGATGGTAGATACCGTCGAGATCCCAGCCGCGATCGGTGGGGAACTCCTCAACGGCGTCGACGCCACGGGCCACCATCTCCCACAGTTCCTCCGGGGTGGTCACCCCACCAGGCAGCCGGCACGCCATCGCCACGATTGCGATCGGCTCGCTCGCGCGCAGCATCTCGTCGCGGAGCCGCTCGTTCTCCTTGAGCGAAGCGCGCAGTGCAGCGACCAGCCTGTCGTCGGCCACAGTCGTCGTTCCTCCCTGGTAGTGGCCCGTCAGGGCGTCTGGCTGTCGAGGGCACGCGCGACGAGAGCGTCGACGTCAAGGCTGTCGATCGCGTCGGAGCCGCCGCCGCGGTGATCGGTCCGGGCGGCCGGACCAGGGCGGTGCGGGTCGCCGACCTGCGCCACCTCCGCGGAGTCCACGAGCCGCAGCAGGGTCGGCAGCACTCCGGCCTCGCGAAAACTACTCAACGGCACCGAGGCAAGAACTCGGCGCAACCTCCGGTCCTCCTCGTCATCGACATCGGCCGCCGGAACACTCGCGACAACGGCCTCTACGGGGGCCGCGGCGAGAAGTTCGGAGCCCACCAGTCCGGCCAGTGCACGCGGAGTCGGGTAGTCGAAGACCAGCGTCACCGGCAGGCGGAGACCGATCGCGCGGCTGAGGCGGTTCCGCAGCTCCAGCGCGGTCAGTGAGTCGAAACCCGCCTCCTTGAAGGACTGCTCCGGTTCGAGCGCGTCTACGGAGGGCAGACCGAGCACCTCGGCGGCGTTGCGGATGACTGCCTCGAGCACCGCCTCGGTGCGTTCCTCGTCGGGCAGTTCGGCCAGCCGGCGTGCGAGTTCCGCCGTCTGGCTGGTGTCCGCACCGGCCGCGTGGGGGCGCGCGCGCCGTCGTGTCGGTCGTGGCAGGCCACGCATCAGCGGCTCAATGCCGTCAGGCACTGCCGCGAGGTCGAGTCGGGCGGCCACCAGTACCGGTTCGCCCGCGTTCAATGCCGCGTCGAACAGTGCCAGCCCGTCGGCGTCGGAAAGCGCGATCAGCCCTGCGCGCGCGAGGCGTTCCTGGTCAGCGTGTCCGAGCTGATCCGCCATTCCACCGGTCCGGGCCCACTGTCCCCAGGCTATCGATACCGTCGGCAGACCGGCGGCGTGGCGCTGCCGGGCCAGCGCGTCCATCGCAGCGTTGGCCGCCGCGTAGTTCGCCTGGCCAGGGGACCCGAACACTCCGGCGACAGAGGAGTAGAGAACGAACGCCGCCAGGTCGATGTCCTTGGTCAGCTCGTGTAGGTGCCACGCCACGTCGATCTTCGGCCGGAGGACCGCGTCCAGCCGCTCGGGGGTGAGCGCCGAGACAACCCCGTCGTCCAGGACTCCCGCCGCGTGCACAACGGCGGTCAGCGGGTGCTCGGCGGGGATGGCGGCGAAGACCGCTGACAGCGCGTCGCGATCCACGGCGTCGCATGCGGGCGCGGTCACCTTCGCGCCCAGCTCCGACAGCTCGGCCACCAGGTCGGCGGCGCCCCCGCGGCGGCCGAGCAGCACCAGGTGGCGCACCCCGTGCTCCACCACGAGATGGCGGGCGAGCAACGATCCGAGCGCGCCGCCTCCCCCGGTGACCAGCACCGTTCCCTCCGGGTCCCACCGCCGTGGCAGATGTCTGCCCGAGGGCGCGGCGGCGGGAAGCGCTGCCCGCCGCAGCATGGGCACCATGACCTGATTCGTGCGGACGGCAATCTCTGCTTCGTCGGTGGCCAGCACCGCCGCCAGCTGATCGTCGTCCAGCCGCACCTGGTCGCCATCAAGGTCGACCAGGGTGAACTGGCCGGGATGCTCGGATCTCGCGCCACGGACGAACCCCCAGATCGCGGCGGCGGCCGGATCGGCCAGCGCGTTCCGGGTGAGCAGTACGAGCCGTGAAGCAGCCAGGTCGGGTTCGGCCAGCCATGCCTGTATGAGCGCCAGCACACCGCGCGCGGCGACCCGCACCGAACCAACCCTGGTCAGATCCGCGATCGCGGCGCCCGGCATCGCCGTTCCGCCGCGTGCGGCGTCCGCGAGCCGGGCAATATCCGCGATCTGGTGGCGGTCCAGAGCGCGGAGGGTGCCTTCGGGCGCGGCAACACCCACAGGCTCGAGGAGATCCTGTTCCTCAGCCAGGTGCGGGCCCATGGCGGTGGGGTCCATGCTGCCGGTGCCCAGGCGGACGAAAGACACCGGGCCGCGGACGGGCGGCGGCTCGGTGGGCTTCCAGGCCAGGTGGAAGAGTGCGTCGTGGGTGGGGTGGGGTGGGGTGGCGGGTCGGGTGGTGAGGGAGTGGATGGAC
>NZ_JALKFY010000740.1:0-2657 GCF_023242985.1 Frankia sp. Mgl5
CCGAAGCGCTGACCGCATAACATTCAACCAGGATCACGCGGCATCACGCTCCGTACACCACCCCCGTGGGCATGACCTTCCGACTCCCCACAGGCCAAAGCCGATGCTGACCGCATGGGCAACGTCAGTTCCGCCTAGGCCGGGCCCTACTGCCCAGCGGCGCTCCATACCCAGGCCGTCTTCGCTAACCCCGCCTCCAACCGAGCCGCAGCGCCTCACGGCCAAAAAAAGATCATTTTAGATCAATTGTTTCGGCTGTTCCTGGAGCTGCTGCGGCCGGGAACGTCGCGTCGTCCGACAGGAGTACGCCGGGCAGCATGTACTGCGTTCTCAGTAGCCAGGACTGTCGACACATGGACGACGACGGGAGGGCCTTGTTCGGACAGGATTGAACTCTGCCCGCGATCAGACGGCGAACCCCGACACATCCGAATGATCATGATTGCGAGCCCGGTGGTCAGCCCGGCACACGGCGGCGAACGACCCCGGCTCGTGTCAGAAGGAGCGGTACAGGCCGTGAGCGACTTCGAGGCGATGAACTTCTTCCGCGACGAGGAACTCGTCGCGGATCCGTACCCCTACCTCGACGCACTGCGAGAGAAATGCCCTGTCCAGCGGGAACGCCACCACGATGTGGTGATGGTGACCGGCTACGACGAGGCGATGGAGGTCTTCCACGACTCCAGGACCTTCTCGTCGTGCATCTCGGTGACGGGCCCGTTCCCCGGCTTCCCGGTCCCGCTCGAGGGCAACGATGTCTCCGGGCTGATCGAGCAGCATCGCCACGAGCTCCCGATGAACGACCAGCTCCCGACCCTGGACCCGCCCACGCACACAGATCATCGCGCGCTGCTGATGCGGCTGATCACCCCCAAGCGTCTCAAGGAGAACGAGGCACTGATGTGGGACCTGGCCGACGGCATGCTCGATCAGTTCCTGGCCAGCGGGGAGGGCGAGTTCATCAGCGGCTTCGCGGGGCCGTTCACCCTGCTCGTAATCGCCGACCTCCTCGGCGTTCCGGAGGAGGATCGGGAGGAGTTCCTCGACGCGCTGCAGCGCCAGCCGCACGCCCAGAGCGGCGTCGGGAGCACCGGCGAGGAGACACTGGTCCACAGCCCGCTGGAGTTCCTCTACACGCGGTTCACCGACTACATCGAAGACCGTCGCCGCACCCCCCGCGGCGACGTGCTGACCGGGCTGGCGAGTGCGACCTTCCCGGACGGGTCAACGCCTGAGGTCATTGACGTGGTGCGGGTCGCGGCGAACCTGTTCTCCGCCGGGCAGGAGACGACGGTACGCCTCCTCAGCTCCGCACTGAAGATCCTCGGCGAGCGGCCGGACATCCAGCGGCTGCTGCGCGCCGAGCGGGACCGCATCCCGAACTTCATCGAGGAGACGCTTCGGATGGAAAGCCCGGTCAAGGGCGACTTCCGGCTCTCCCGCATACCGTCCACCGTGGGCGGGGTGGAGCTGCCCCCCGGTACCACGGTGATGGTCGTCAACGGGGCGGCGAACCGTGACCCGCGCCGGTTCGTCGACCCGGGCACATTCGACCTCGCCCGTCCAAACGCGCGTCACCACCTGGCCTTTGGACGTGGGATCCACACCTGTCCCGGTGCGCCACTGGCTCGCGCGGAGACACGGGCGAGTATCGAGCGGATTCTGGACCGCACCACCGATATCCGGATCAACGAACGGGTGCACGGTCCCGCCAGTAACCGCCGCTACGAGTACATGCCCACCTTCATCCTGCGCGGGCTGACTAACCTCCACCTGGAGTTCACTCTCGCCGGGGACGTCACCCGATGAAGGCCGCCATCGACGACGACCGCTGCTGCGGGCACGCGACCTGCGTCGCCCTGTGTCCCGAGGTGTTCGCCCTCACCGACGACGGCTACGCCGAAGTACAGATCCCCGAGATCCCCGCCCAGTTCGAGAAGGTAGTCCGCGACGCGGTCGCGAACTGCCCCGAACATGCCGTCACCGCCTATTGATTCAGCTCAGCGGAGGCGGCTACGGGGGAAGGCGAGATAGAGCAGAGCGCCCATGGGCGATCTTGACGCCGTTGCGGTGCACCGGCTGGCCGACGGACGCGAGCCGCACGCTGTGAGCGCCGAGGCGGTACCCGGTTCCATCGATCACCAGGAGATCTGACTGCTGGTTCGAACTCCTGCCGGCCTGCGAGCACCTCCTCCGCCTCGGCGCGCAGCGCGCGCCGAGGCGGAGGAGGGCCTAGTAGGTGGTTGCGGGGGGTTCCTCCTCCGTAGCCGTAGCCGGCTGTCCGAGACAGCATCAGGACGGGGTCGATCCCGCACCCCGGCGGGCCGACACATCCAACGGATCTACGTGTTCTTCGTCGTCGAGCACGCCACCCGTCGTGTCTATGTCCTCGGAGCAACGAAACACCCAACCGCGGCATGGGTCACCCAGCACGCCCGGAACCTGCTGATGGATCTCAAAGATCGCAGCAGCCGGTTCCGGTTCCTCATCCGTGACCGCGATACAAAGTTCACGGCTCCGTTCGACGCCGTCTTCACCGCAGCCGGCATCGACGTGGTACGCACACCGCCACAGTCACCCCAGGCGAACGCGATCGCGGAACGCTGGGTCGGCACCGCCCGCCGCGAATGCACCGACAGATTATTGATCGTCTCTGA
>NZ_JALKFY010000741.1:0-2581 GCF_023242985.1 Frankia sp. Mgl5
GCCCAGAAAGGTCTCCTGCGGGCACTGGCTTGACCTTGACCCTGCGTCAGGCTTCCAGCATGGCGGCATGACCGCTACCAACCCCGCGATCGAGGTTTCCGGACTCACCAAGTCCTACGGCGACCACACCGTGCTGGACGGCGTCGACCTGACCGTCCCGGAGGGCACCGTCTACGCGCTCCTCGGACCCAACGGCGCCGGCAAGACGACCATCGTCAACATCCTCTCCACCCTGCTGGCCCCCGGTGACGGCGAGATCCGCGTCGCCGGCTTCGACGTACGACGGGAGCCCGCCGGGGCGCGCGCCGCGATCGGTGTCACCGGGCAGTTCTCGGCGATCGACGAGCTGCTCACCGGCCGTGAGAACCTGCGGCTGATGGCCGACCTGGCGCACCTGGACCGGGTGACCGCGACCACCGCCGTGACCGTGATGCTGGAGCGCTTCGACCTCGTCGACGCGGCCGACCGGCGGGCGCAGACCTACTCGGGCGGCATGAAGCGGCGGCTGGATCTGGCGATGACGCTCATCGCCCGGCCCCGGTTGATCTTCCTGGACGAGCCGACGGCCGGTCTCGACCCGCGCAGCCGTCGAGATCTGTGGGCGATCGTGCGCGAGCAGGTCACCGACGGCGTGACGGTGCTGCTGACGACGCAGTACCTCGAGGAGGCCGACCAGTTGGCCGACCGGATCGGGGTCCTCGACGGTGGCCGCCTGGTCGCCGAGGGCACGGCCGCGGAGCTGAAGCGGCGGGTGCCCGGCGGGCACGTGTCGGTGCAGTTCACCGACGCCGCGGGTCTGGCCGCGGCAGCGGCGGCGCACCCGGAGGCCATCTCCGACGCCGAGACACTCACCCTGAAGGTGCCGGGCGGCGGCAGCATCGCCGGGCTGCGCCGCGTGCTCGACGGCCTCGACGACGACGGTGTCGCCGGCCTGACGGTCGAGTCCGCCGACCTCGACGACGTGTTCCTCGTGCTCACCGGCCACGCGGCCGAGGCGCCCGTAGCCGAGGAGATCCCCGCATGAGCACCACCTACACCGTCCGTGACTCGGCGACGATGCTGCGGCGCAACCTGCTGCACATCCGCCGCTATCCCTCGTTGTCGATCATGCTGGTCGCGCAGCCGATCCTGTTCCTGCTGCTGTTCGTGTACGTGTTCGGCGGGACCCTGGGCGCCGGCCTGCCGGGCCAGGAGGGCGGTGGAGACCGCGGCGACTACCTCGTGTTCATCACGCCGGGCATCCTGTTCATGACCGTCGCCAGCGTCGCGCTCGGCACCGCGATCTCGACCGCGACCGACATGACCACCGGGATCATCGCCCGGTTCCGCACCATGGACATCGCCCGGGTGTCGGTGCTCACCGGCCAGGTGCTGGGCGCTGTCATCAAGACCGGATTCGCCGTGGTGATCGTGACGGCGTTCGCGTTCCTGCTCGGGTTCCGCTCCGACGCCGGTCCGCTCGGCTGGCTCGGTGTGATCGGGCTGCTTATCCTCATCGCGTTCTCGCTCACCTGGCTGACCGTCGGCATGGGCCTGGCGGCGGACAGCGTCGAGACGGCCAGTAACACCCCGATGTTCCTGATGATCCTGCCGTTCATCAGCAGCAGCTTCGTGCCGACCGACGCGATGCCGGCCGGGCTGCGCCAGTTCGCGGAGCACCAGCCGTTCACCCCGATGATCGACACCCTGCGCGCACTCGTCACGGGCGCTCCGACGGACTCCGACCTGTGGCTCGCGATCGGCTGGTGCGTCCTGATCGCGCTGCTCGGCTACCTGTGGTCGCGTCGGCTGTTCCTCCGCGTGCCCGCGAAATAGGAGACTGGCGCGGTGCTCATGATCGGCCAGCTGGCGTCGTACGCCGGCGTCACCGTGCGCGCGGTGCGGCACTACCACGCCAAGGGTCTCCTGCCGGAACCGGAGCGCGACCACTCGGGCTACCGGCGCTACGACGCCCACGCCGTCGTCGAGCTCATCAAGATCCGCACGCTCGCCGACGCCGGCGTGCCGCTCGCGCGCGTCCGCGAGCTGCTGGCCGCGAGCGAGGAGGAGTTCACCGCTGCCGTCGCCGACATCGACCAGCGCCTGCGCGCGGAGATCAGGGAGCGGCAACGGCACCGCGAGCGGATCGCGCAGCTGGCAGCCGGAGACAGTCTGGCCCTGCCGCCCGAGGCGGTGGCGTACCTCGACCGGATGCGTGAGCTCGGATTACCGGACCTGATGATCGGGGGCGAGCGGGACTCCTGGATCCTGGTGGCCGCCCAACTCCCGGAGCACATGTCGCTCTACATGAAGCTGAAGCAGCAGCAACTCGACGACCCGGCAACGGTCGAACTCTACCGCGATCTCGCCGCGATGATCGACTGGGAGGCGGACGACCCGCGGGTGGCGGCCGTGGGCGACCGACTCGTCGCCCTTATCGAGGCCGATGCCGAGGGATGGGAGAACCACGACGAGGTGATGCCCGACGAGCTCGCGCAGCTCCTCGACTCGGTCTTCCTCGACTCGGTCCCGATTGCCCGTCGGCTCCTGGAACGGCTCGAGGAGCGCGGCTGGCGCGGCTGGACCAAGTTCGAGCGGATCC
>NZ_JALKFY010000604.1:0-104798 GCF_023242985.1 Frankia sp. Mgl5
CCTGCCGCATCGTCATCCTCGAAGACCAACTCGCCGAAGCCCAGCGGCTCAACCAGCAATCACGCCAACTGACAACCGACCAGCCGCCACCCGCCGAGACCCCCTGACAGACAGACGGCACTGTTGCCCCACTCGACGGGCCCCGTGTGGCGGCAGGTCATGATCAGGCGATGAGGCGAGGTGTGGTCCGTCCTTCGGCCCCGATGTGGGAGTTCGCCGGGTTCCGGTTCCCTCCGGAGGTGATCGTGCTGGGGGTCCGCTGGTAGAGCCTCCAACCTTCCCGGGGCGGTTCAATCCGCCTTCAGGTCGACCGCTTCGATCGATGAGGCCGTCCCGGCATCATCGATCGTCGTAGCACGTCCGAAGCGTCGGATTTCTGGGTTTTTTGTCTACATAGGCGTCGCCCACCCCGAACCAGTCCAGCTGTCGTAGATAGCTCCACCGTGAGTTCCGTCCAATTTCGGCGCGCAGCTGCGCTGCGACAGATTCCGGAGCCACCACGACGGAGAACAACGATGGATACCGATAGTAACAGAATTCGGTGTTTATCGTAACCATGAGCTGCCACGTTCCGTCGGGCGTCGGCTTTATCTCCCCCGGCACGGAACGCAGGAAGTGAACGGACTTGTTGGTGCTCAGGACGAAGTAGCTGTAGCCAGCGCGAGCATGATCTTCCGGATGTGGGTCGACGATCCGTCCGGAGAGGAGATATGTGTTCCGCTGCTCGACGACGAGCCTCCCGCCCACCGGCACCGGCACCCCGTCGACCGCGACGTCTGTCAGATGGATGCCGAAGGGATTCGGTTGTGTCTGGTCGGGTAGGGGCGGAAGCTGATCATAGGTCTTCGTGCCCAAGGAGACGCGTAGGAATGTGGCGGCCAGCCCGAAACAGGTCAGGGCGATGAGCGCGACGTGGAGAGAGCATCGCATCGCGGCCGCCGTCTTCTCCCGCCTCGCCCGAACAGCGAACGCCCACCACACGGCCGCTCCGATCACCGCTACGAGCGCGGTGATCGCGACAATGAAGAGGTCGTCGGAGAGAGCGAGCAGCGAGTCATCCTTCGCCTGCGTGACCCGCACCGCGGACCCGTGAGAGGTCACGGGCGGTCCGCCGTGGGCAACCTTGAGCTTTCCGCGCCCGGCGGGTCCTGAGGCGGAGCGAGATGGTTCTGGATATCAATGTGACGGAACTGGTACGCGACACCGACCTGGCGCAGAACACCCCGTCCGCAGGCGTCCTCCAGGAACCGGAAGAGCGTCAGCGGCAGTTGGCGGTCGAACGCAAGCCACGCTCGCACCACCGTGAACCACCCCCACACGGCACCCAGCGTGGCGGCACAGGGTCCGGCCGCCGCGGCAATGAGAAGGCCAGCCGGAGCACCGATGACAAAGCGCGTCGACAACGCGGACCCCGAGGCCAGCGCAAGCCCGAGCCCTCCCGTCACGCCCCCCGTGGTTCCGCTCACCAGCGCCAGGGAGACGAAGGTGGCACGGTCGCGGGCGAACACAGCCTGCGGAGTCGCAGCGGCCAGAGGGTCGACCGGCGCGGTCTGGACACCTGCGAAAACGGCGCCGACAACACCTATCAGGACGCCCACCGCCAGTCCGCTGGCCAGCGCCACGAGGTACGTGACCCCACCGCCCACAGCCAGCATGAGCGGCAGCCGCACCGGGCTCGGCCGCCACCGCAGGCGCTGCGCCGGCGAGGAGGTCCCGACATAGGAAGCCGCCAGCCACAGCAGACCCGTTGCCAGACCGGACGCGAGGCCCGCGAACATTCCGGCGGCCCTCGCAGTACTTACCGGCGAGCGGTCAAGCACGGTCATGCCGAGACCGAAAAGTGATCCGACAGTGCAACCAGCGGTCACGCCGATCGCAACACTGGTCAGTAAGCGCAGCATCGAGGTGGGAACTGCCTTCGGTAGCTCCCACCAGAACAGGTCCGGCATACCGCGGCAGTTGTCCCGCAGATGCCGGGCAAGGAAGCGCAGCGAACGCTCCGCCTGCTCGGCGCGCCCGGTGTCGCGATAGGCGGCGGCCACGAATTGGCTCAGCAGGTGTCGTTCGACCGCCCCGCGATCCGGGAATCTGATCTGGTCGAGCACCTCGACCAGATCAGATTCCCGGCCGCTTCCTCCAGCATACGCCGTGCGCGCGAGCCAGATCATCAATGGCGACATGAGCGCCTGGGCGGCCGGCAGGGTCGGGTCAGAGGTCACCGCCTCAAGGAGGTGGTCCCAGTGTGCCGCGCGCCCTCTTCCCTCTATGGTCCGCAGATATATACGAACGTCAGCCGGGTCCACCGGCCGGAGTTCGACACCGGCGGCCGCGTCGAGTCCCACCGAGGGCACGCTGAAGACGGGGCTTGTGCCGGAGGCCATGATGGCGGCCCGATACTCGTCCATACGGGATGACAGCACCAGTGGTTGGCCGGGCAGCAGTGCATGGTTGATTGCCGCCAGCGCCCCTGGACGCACATGTTCAGGCATTTCATCCAGGCCGTCGAGAACGGGCAGTATCTTGCCGGCCTCGATGAGCTCCCGGGCCATCGTCCGGCGGGTCGGACCAACCCTCTGCATCAGATACGGATGAACGACGATGAGGCGTTCTTCGAGCCAGGCGAAAAGATCCTGGGCCGGATCCCAGGTGGACAGCGATATGAGTACGGGAACCTCTGCTCCGGGCTGCCGGGTAGCGAGCCTGTCCACCACCAGACGAATGAGCATCGTGGTCTTCCCCGAGCCCGCGCCGCCCAGGACTACCAGCCTGCGAGTCGGGATACGGTCGAGCGCCGCCGCGAGTTCGTTCTCACCGCCGACCAGCTCGTGCGGCCCGGCGAACCAGTGACTGGTATCCGGTTCAGGACGTCCCGGTCCGTGCGCGACTCGGATGAGAGTCTCCCAGTCGTCACACAGATCCGAGGGCGCGGCCGTCCACCGCACGGACAGCGTGTTCCGGTTGAGCTGAAGTCTTCGAATCTGTTCCGTCCATTCGCCGCGGACAGCGACCTCTAGGTCGTTTGCGGCGTAGTTTGGCCAGAACTGTTTTGGCCAGGCATCCCGGATCAAAAATACGAAGAAATAAAGGAAGGCGCAGCCGAGTACGGCCGGGAACACCGTCGTCATGAAGCCGACACCGGAGGCGATGGTGAGCCCGCCGGCAACCGTGGTACAGCCCAGGGTGAGGCCGAGTGTCAGGGTGGCGGCCCGGCCGCGCAGCGCCCCGCGGAGAGAGGACCAGAAGCCGGACAAGTGGGTGGCGGAACGCCCGACGGCCGGCGGGTGCACCGGGAAGCGGCGACCGGCGAGTCGGGCAGTACCGCTCGTGTGGAACGGACGGCCGTCTCCACCGACGCCGCCGGGGAACACTGGTGGCATCTTCGGCCGGTCGCGGCCACTGATCACAGCCTCGACGCTCTCCACCAACTGCCGTCGAGCTTTCTCTACGGCCATTCCAAAGAGATCAAAATAGGTCAGCTGAGCGAGGTATGAACCACGCGGAGGCTCGCAGTTCTCAACCCGTATCGGAATTACCCTGCGATGGGCGGTCGACGGGTCGACCTGGTAGGCCATGAGGAATTCCGTCTGCCCGAAGGCGGAGTTCAGGTAAGCTTCCGAAAGCAGCACCACAATATGGTCGGCGTTTCGGATGGAAGTCTCGATCCAGGCCAGGTAAGACGTTCCGGCAACAGAGTCCCAGTGCTGGACGTTAACCGAGTGACCAGCAGCCTCGAGCTCCCATGAAACCCAGTCCGCCCAGTCCCGGTTATGTCGGGAATAGGAGATAAAGAAACTACGCCCAGAGGTCGGGGGCCGGCCCGCCGGCGAGGTCTCCCCGCGGTGCGGCTCAGGTCCGGACGCGTGGTCGACAGACACCTCCGAAATTAAGCGGTGACGCCGCCACCTCGCCATCGGCCGAAGAGAAGATCCCCCGTTGCCTGCTGCCAGTCTTTCATGGAGCTGCGCCCGAACATCAAATCCCCCGTGTGACACATGTATTGCGGCCGACCGCGCCTCTCGACAGAACTCTTGCGGTGGCCTTTGAAAATTTTGCCAATTACGACGTCAGAATGATAACACACGGTGTCGGCATGCCGACTCAGCGCTCCCGACACTGTTGCATCGGCGCAGTCCGTCAGCGCGCGGCCGCCGATCGGTCATGATCGGGCCGTGCGCCGACGTCGTGTCCGTCCACCGGTTCCGACGTCGGAGTTCGCCGGGATCCGGTTCCCGCCGGAGGTGATCGTGCTGGCGGTTCGGTGGTAGTGCGGTTCGCGCTGCCGTACCGGGATATCGAGGAGCTGCTCGCCGAACGGGGCATCAAGGTTGATCACGTGACTGTGTACCGGTGGGTACAGCGCTTCACGCCCCTGCTCGCTGAGGCGGCCCGGCCCTGCCGGCACCGTCCGGGCGACAGGTGGTTCCTCGACGATCTACTCCCCGAGGCCTGCCATGTCGACGCCGCCAGAGAGAACAATCGAATCGAAGCCGACCACAGCCGGCTCAAAGCCCGGCTACGGCCGATGCGCGGACTCGAACGCCTCCGCTCGGTCCAGACGATCAGCACCGGGAACGCCTTGGTTCAGAACATCCGACGCGGCCACTACGAACTCGCCGCCCATACCGACCCACAGCTGCGGCTGGCCGCCGCGTTCACCGAGCTCACCCAAGCCGTCTGACCGTGACTGCCCGGGCCCTGGCGTGCGCCGCATCCTCGCAATGCAACAGCCCCGCCGAGGATGATCGGCCTTCAGAATAGGTCACCGGGACAACATTAGGGCCACGCCGCAGCCCGATCGTTCGTGAACACCGCGCATCGCCGTGCGAAGACAACACCGATCGCACATTCAATCATGTTCGGCTGGCGCTGACCGTGACTGCTATCAGCAGTAGACGAACAAGGCCGCTCCCATGGTTCGATCTTCGGAGTCACCGTCCTGGAGGTAGGTGCTCGGCCGGTCTCGGGTGGCCGTCTGGCACGAGGGAGGACAGCGGGCTGGTCGGCAGTGCTATCCACCCCTCCCGTTCCGCGGCGGTGGCGTCGTCCGGTCCGGGGGCGGCGGTGTGGCCCAGCGTCGCGGCACGGGCGGTCATCGCGGCGATCACGGCATCGAAGGCGTCATCAGAACGGCGGCAAAGATCTTCATGGGTGCCGAGATCCAGCCATCCAGCCGCATCGAGGAGAGCGTCGACCAGCGTGCCGAGGACGGAAATGTTGTCCCTGGTCTTGTAACCGCGGTGCGGTAGCCCCCACCGGGCAAGCGACGCGGCCGGGTACACCTCGACGACGACGCCACCTCCGGCGCGGTCCACGGGCATGCCGTCGCCTGCGAGTGTTGCCAGTAGTCCCGCGCAGCGCATCGCCGTATGCGCGATCCGATCGGCGGCGACGCTGAGCGGCCGTAGCCCCGTCTCTGCCTGGACCCGCCGATCAGTGGCTCGGTACGCCAGGGCACGTCGCCACTCCAGACCAGTGACCCCCGGTGAGACGACGACGTTACCGGCCTGGTGGGCCGCGATGAAGGCGACGAAGGACTCCGGCCAACCGAACGGGCAGTCGATACCGACCTTGTCCGCCTTCTTGATCGACATGACGATCGCGGTGTCCGACGTACCGAGTAGGACCTCCCTCACCACCGCTGAACCTGGCGACCAGTCGATCCGGGCGAGTGCGGTCTTCTTCGGCTCCGCCGCCAGGTCCACGCCGATCGTCATCATCTGATCAGGGTACGCGGCAGGGCATAAAGGTCTCTTCGCGATCGAATCCTCGAAGATCAGCACTACACCCAGCACCAGACATGCTCCGCTGGGAGAAGGAACGAGGCTACAGCAACCGGTAAGAGTCCGCACGGTTCTACGGCCGTCATAAAACCGGTCCGGCCAGCTTCCGGTGACCGTGAAAGCGCCAAAAAATTGACCTTGAGAATGCTTGAAAAATGCGCAGGAAATGCCCTCCGAGGTGGGCCGTCAGGGACTCGAACCCTGAACTCACCGGTTAAAAGCCGGTTGCTCTGCCAATTGAGCTAACGGCCCTGCTGCGTCCCATCGTACCCAACTACCCGGGCGGGGGGAGGGCTGGGCGTGAGCTTCTGGCTGGTGGGCACGGTGGAGGGTGTTCTGGGGGTTGGCGGGTGGTGCGGTCGGAGCGCCGCCCAGGTGGGCGAGCTCGGCACCGTCATCCCGCCCGAGCAGGCAGGAGGGTGGCCGTGCCTACCGGGCGGGTCCGTCTGCAATCGACCTATGAAGGTCGTACCCGCGACGCCGCAGCCGGATCGTGCCCGTCCCGGCGGGGCGGTGTTGTGTTCGGAGGAAGCGAGACATGCGGCCGGCTCGGTGAGCGGCGGTCAGATGACGTGGACGAGTTCGGCAAACGCGACCGACAGCCACAGCTGTGGATCGGTGTCGGTGGCGAGGTCGTAGTGGCCGCGGCGGATGTTCTGTACGAGGGCGTGTCCGGCGCTGATGGTCTGGCCGGAGCGCGAGGACGTAGGCGAGCCATCATCCGATCACGCTCGACGCCTGCGCCGGATCTGCTCCGGCGCCTGCAACAGACCGCATCGCACTCTTTGCCCGTCGAGCAGGTCCTAATTCATCCGAGAAGCGGCTCTGTAGCCGATACGGCGTCCGAGGAATCCGGATCGGTTCCCGCACAATCAGATCCACCACGTCGGTAATCCGTCCACGCCGACGCAACAGGCACGTTGCCGCTCCGCACCGGTGCCGCGGGCGAACAGGTTGTCCACCATTCCACCGACCGCCTCCAGGTCACCCGCCGCGGCGAGTGCCGGGCGACCCGGGCTATTAACCGGTCGACCATTCCGCGGGCCGTCACCAGCGCGCCGGTCACGGGATCGAGCAGCTCCCCCGGAGGCCGTCGCGTGCCGCCCGCCACGCCGCCGCGCGCAGCATCTCCGGGCGTGCGTCGGGCACCGGCCGGCCACTCGGCCGCCGACGTCGTGACGAGGCTGCGGGAGAGCGCCGCCAGCAGAACGGCGTCATCCACCGAGAGCCAGGCATCCGCGACCCGCGGCTCCAGGGTCGGATAGTCGTGGGAGAGCCGAGCGTCATAGTAGATCATGCCGTCGTCCATCGCCGCGCCGCTGCGCTCGAGCAGTTCGACCACCCGGTCGTACTCCGCTGGCGAGCCGAACGCTGCGGGCGCCCCGGCCGTCGGCCAGCGCGCCCAGACCTGCGTGCGGTAGCTGGCGTAGCCGTGCCAGAACGGGGAGTTCGCGGACAACGCGGTCAGCACCGACAGCGACGTCCGCAGCAACGCGAGCGAGGTGCGCGGTACGGAG
The DNA here is from genome assembly GCF_023242985.1 of Frankia sp. Mgl5. Classification (NCBI taxonomy): domain Bacteria; kingdom Bacillati; phylum Actinomycetota; class Actinomycetes; order Frankiales; family Frankiaceae; genus Frankia; species Frankia sp. Mgl5. The sequence continues at coordinate 7,298 of NZ_JALKFY010000604.1, forward strand.
CCGCTCTCCACCTGCTCCCGGGTCAGCTCGACGTCGAGATCACCGTCGAGTCCGCCGCCGTCCTCGCCGCGGCCATCGCCGTGGGAGAGCACTCGGGACGCGGTGACACGTACCGCGAGACTGGTCGAAGAAGTCCCCACCGATCTCCGCGTGGGCGGCGGAGAAGACGAGAACCGCGCGTACGCCTCGCCTGCGGCCGTCCAGGAACTCCGTCGATCTCGACCTGCCCCGGTGCTGGAGCGGTGCGCAGGTCAGGTGGTGACGGGCGCCGTTCCGGCTTGTGCGGTGCGTGGCCGGGAGCGGCGGGTGCGGGTACCGACATCGACTGCGCGGTGGGGGGTGGCGCCGTCGGCGACCGCGTCGAGCTCGACGGCGATCGGGTACCCGGACAGCCCCGTCTCACACCGCACTGAGCCGCCGTACACCAGGCAGGCACGCTCACCCCACCGCGGGCGGCGGGTTACCGACATCGGAGCGGGTAGGCCGAAAGGAGAAGTGAAAGCCGACACGGAGGGTGTTATGCGCACATCGGCCCACGGGCATCGGGAGGTAGAGACCAAATTCGACGTGAGTTCGACGTTCGTCGTCCCGGCCCTGACCGGTCTTGCCGGGGTCGCCTCGACCGCCGGGCCGACGGAGGAGCATCTCGACGCCGTCTACTACGACACCGAAGATCTGCGGCTTGCCCGCAACCGCATCACGCTGCGACGGCGCCAGGGCGGGCATGACGCCGGCTGGCATCTCAAGCTCCAGAGCTCGGGGGCCGGCCGGGACGAGATCAGCCGTCCGCTGGGCGCGATCGAGCGGGACCCCTCCGCCGAGGGCACTGTCCCGGGCGAGTTCGCCGACCTCGTGGCCGCCACCACCCGGGGCAGGCCCCTCGCCCCCGTCGCGCGGGTGCGGACCGTCCGCCGCGCGACCACTCTGCGCGCCCCCGACGGACGGGACCTTGCGGAACTAGCCGACGACGAGGTCCACGCCCAGACACTGGGCACGTCGACGACGCTGTCCCGCTGGCGGGAGATCGAGGTCGAGGCCCTCGGCGACGACCTCGACGTCCTGCCGGCGACCGGCGCGGTGCTGTGTGAGGCCGGGGCCCGGCCGGCCGCCGGGCCGTCCAAGCTCGCCCGGGCACTCGGATCGCGGGCGGCGCGGCCGGAACTTCCCGAGCTCCCCGCCGACGGCGCCCCGGCCGGGGGAACCGCGGGTGAGGCCGTCCGGGGCTATCTGGCGACCCATACCCGGGCCCTGCTGGCCGCTGACGCCCGCGTGCGCCTCGGCGATCCCGGGTCTGTTCACGACATGCGGGTCGCCGCCCGCCGGCTGCGCAGCGCCCTGCGCACGTTCCAGCGGCTGTTCGACCCAGCGCCGGCGCGCGCGCTCCAGGCCCGGCTGCGGGAACTGAACCTCCTGCTCAACGCCGCCCGCGACGGCGAGGTCCAGCTCAAGCGGTTCACCGCCGGGATCGACGCGCTCGACGAACGGGACCTGCTGGGCCCCGTCGCCGCCCGCGTGCAGGGCCATCTGCGCGCACAGCACCTGCGCGGCCGGGAGCAGGCCCTGACCTGGATGCGCGACGCGCAGTACCTGGATTTCCTCGACGACCTGATCGCCTTCGTCGGCGAACCACCGTATTCCGCTCTTGGTCGCCGCCCGGCCGGGCCGGCCCTGCGCGCCCCGGTCCGCAAAGCCGACCGCAAGCTGCGCCGCCGGGTCGATCGAGCCCTCCACACCCCCGCCGGCGACAGCCAGGACGCCGCCCTGCACGCCGCGCGGAAGGCCGCGAAGCAGCTGCGCTACGCGAGCGAGGCGGCCACGCCGGTCTACGGGGAACACGCCGCGAAGCACACCAGGCGAGCCAGGAAAATCCAGAACAGCCTGGGTGAGCACCAGGACTGCGTCGTCGCCCAGGGCGTCCTGCGCGAGTTCGCGATCGCCGCCAACCAGGCCGGCGAATCCTCGTTCACCTACGGCCTTCTCCTCGGCGGCGAGCGGGAACGGGCGCACCTGACCAGGGACGTCTTCGCCGCCCGCTGGCCGAAGCTCTCCCGCCGGCGCCACCGCCGCTGGCTGCACTGATAAACCACCCCAGAACGGGGCACAGATGTTTTCATCGCACTGATGGAGGTGGGGATGTGGGCCTGGTGACCCGGAAGGCCCGAACGGCTGTCGCTCCACCCGGCATGCGGCGCTCCCCAGCCCCCGTCCCCGGGGCACGGCGCCCAGAGCGAACGCGGCGAACGGCGGAGCCGACGCGGACCGCCGCGCACGCCCTGCGGGAGACGACGGTGATCGGCGTGCCCTCGCCGCCCGCCGCTCGCCGACGTGGCATCGCCCCGGTTTGGGGCTGTCGGGCGGGGTAGGCCCGCGATGATGATGACGGAGGACGGGGCACCCGATGGGGCCGACGCCGCGAGAGCCCGCGGCGAGACTCAGGCCGAGCGGACCGACCGTAACTGGAGCGAGCTGCTCCAGGAACTGCGCGTCGCCCAGACCGGTGTGCAGCTGCTGACCGCCTTCCTGCTCTCACTGCCGTTCCAGCAACGGTTCACGACGCTGAACCACGAGCAGCGTTCGCTGTACCTGGCCGTCGTCCTCCTGTCGGCCGGTGCGACCGGCCTGCTCGTGATGCCGGTCAGCATTCACCGGGCCGTGTTCGGTCACCGGGAGAAGCAGACGCTGGTCCGCGTCGCGAGCCGGGTCGCCCAGGCAGGGCTCGCGCTGCTCGCGCTTGCCCTCGCCGGCGTCGTGGCATTGATCTTCGACGTCGTCGAGGGGCGCATGGCCGCGATCGTCGCCGGTGCGGCGGCTCTCGCGCTGCTGGTGGTCCTGTGGGCGATCGTCCCGATGGCCGTCCGGCTGCGCGGCAATCGGGACACCGGCCGTTAGGCGGCCGGGGCCAGGGCTCGCAGCGGCGCCGCCAAGGTCGAGCGGAAGAAGTCGAAGAAGCCGTCCGGGTCAGGGCCGGCGTTCATCAGGACCAGCTGGTCGAAGCCGGCGTCGGTGAACTCGCGGGCAGCCGCCAGATGCCGCGCCGGGTCGGGACCACAGGCGAACTGCCCCCTCACGTCGTCCTCGGTGACCGTCGTCGTCGCGGCGGCGAAGTTGACCGGATTGGGTAGCTCGCTCATCACTTTCCAGCCGGTCAGCGCCCACCGGTTTGTCGCGTGTACAGCCTTGGCCGCCTCAGCCTCGTCCGGCGCGTAGGCCAGCGGAACCTCGGCATAACGCGCCCCGGTTCCACCCGCGGCCGCGTAGTCCTCGACGATCCCGGGCTTGGGCTCGGTGGCGAACAGGGCATCGCCGCACTCGGCCGCCAGCCGAACCGACGGCCCGCCGCTGGCGGCGACGGCGATCTCCGGCAGCGGATCAGGCAGATCGAACACCCGCGCGTCCTCCAGCTGGAGGTAACGCCCGTCGTAGGAGTGGTACCCACCCCGCCACAACAGCCGGATGATCTCGACAGCCTCCCGTAGCATCGCGTGCCGCCTGGCCACAGCGGGGAACCCGCGCCCGACGACATGCTCGTTGAGGCGCTCGCCCGACCCGAGCCCCAGTGTGAAACGCCCGTCGGACACGAGGGCGACGGTCGCCGCCGCCTGCGCGACCACCGCCGGGTGGTACCGGATCGTCGGGCACGTCACGCCGGTCACCAGCCCGACCCGGTCGGTGCGCTCGGCGATCGAGCCGAGCATCGTCCACGTGAACGCCGAATGCCCCTGGTTGTCCAGCCACGGGTGGAAGTGATCGCTCAGCTCCACGAAGTCGAAGCCGGCCTCCTCGGCGGCGACCGCCTGACGGATGATCTCCCGGGGGCCGAACGCCTCGGTTGCCAGCTTGTAGCCGACCCGCATCTCTTCTCCTCTCCCTCGTCCGGGCCGCCGGCGAGATCGGAGTTGATGTCATCGGCTCTGTCAACGCGACGGGCCCGGCGGGTCTCGAACGCGGCGGTACCGTTCTGGAGCCTGATGGCACCCGCCACCGCGCATCGGTCAACGCGTGGTGTCCTTCAGGTTCTCGCCGGCCTGCTTGATGTTCCCACCGATCTTCTCCGCGGCACCTCGGGCTTCCAGCCCTCGGTCCCCGCTGGCCCGGCCTGCGGTCCGCTTGCCGCGTCCCGTGAACCGTTGCAGGGCATTCCTCGCCTTGTCCACCATGCTCATCGGACATTCCTCCGTCGGGTGACCGCTCGTGCGTGGTTGCGGTGCGGCTATACCCAGCTCTGGCCCGGTGACCCGTAGGAGCAGGCACGTTCAAATGGAGGGAACTCCGCACGATGGCCACCGATCCGGGTCAGGTCAGGATCCCCCGTTACAACCCGCCGTCGCCGGGCAAGACGGCCATATGACCGATCTGAGCATTATCGGCGCCCTTGCCGCGATCACGCTGATTGCGATCGGTGTCCTACTTGCCTTCACCTCCGCCATCTCCTGGGACACGCAGACGACGTTCGGGGCGTTCGGGATTCTTCTAGGCGCGATTGGCCTGTTTGGTGGCGGCATAGGTTCGTTGATCCGTCGCCGGGCCTGATCCCGGGTGCTGAGCGGATCCCTCGCCAGCCAGCTCGAACCGACTCCTATGCCCCAGCTCGAACCGCCTCCCAATCGGTTTTCCCGGTACGGGGATGGGTAGCCGACGGACAGGGGGTGGCTGTCGCACGGCGCTGCCGTCCGACATCTGGTGACACGGAGCTCGTGATCACCGAGGCCGGGATCGCGGTCCGGGACGGGTGCCGCGGCTGTCGACCGGGTGGGCAGGTCCCGCGATGTCAAATCCCGCGATGTAATGGAGTGAGTCGTGACCGTTCAGAAGCCTCGTCCGACGACGACCGATGCCGGAATACCCGTCGCCAGCGATGAGCACTCGCTGTCCGTGGGGCCGGACGGCCCGCTGCTGCTGCAGGATCACTACCTGATCGAGCAGATGGCGAACTTCAACCGGGAACGCATCCCGGAGCGTCAGCCGCACGCGAAGGGCGGCGGCGCGTTCGGCACCTTCCAGGTCACCCAGGACATGAGCGCGTTCACCCGGGCCGCGGTGTTCCAGCCCGGCACCGAGACGGATGTGATCATTCGGTTCTCGACGGTGGCCGGGGAGCGCGGCAGCCCCGACACCTGGCGCGACCCACGCGGTTTCGCGGTCAAGTTCTACACCAGCGAGGGCAATCTCGACATCGTCGGGAACAACACGCCGGTCTTCTTCATCAGGGATCCGCTGAAGTTCCAGCACTTCATCCGGTCCCAGAAGCGCCGGGCCGACAACAACCTGCGTGACCACGACATGCAGTGGGATTTCTGGACGCTGTCGCCGGAGTCCGCGCACCAGGTCACGTGGCTGATGGGTGACCGCGGTATTCCGCGTACCTGGCGACACATGAACGGATACTCCAGCCACACGTACATGTGGATCAACGCCGCCGGCGAGCGGTTCTGGGTGAAGTACCACTTCAAGACCGATCAGGGCATCGAGTTCTTCACCCAGGACGAGGGTGACCAGATGGCCTCGGTAGACACCGACTACCACCAGCGCGACCTCTTCGAGCACATCGCCGCCGGGGACTTCCCGAGCTGGACGCTGAAGATGCAGATCATGCCGTTCGAGGAGGCCAAGACCTACCGGTTCAACCCCTTCGACCTGACCAAGGTCTGGCCGCACGGCGACTACCCGCTGCACGAGGTCGGCCGGCTGACACTCAACCGCAACATCACCGATTTTCACACGGAGATGGAGCAGGCCGCGTTCGAGCCGAACAACATCGTCGCGGGCACCGGGCTGTCGCCGGACAAGATGCTGCTCGCTCGCGGGTTCAGCTACGCCGACGCCCACCGGGCCCGCCTTGGTGTGAACTACAAGCAGATCCCGGTGAACTCCGCGAAGGTGCCCGTCCACAGCTACTCCAAGGACGGCGCGATGCGGGTGCGGAACGTCACCGACCCGGTGTACGCGCCGAACTCCTACAGCGGCCCGGTGGCCCAGCCGGAGCTGACCGACGACGGCGGCCACTGGTACTCCGACGGCGAGATGGTTCGCGCCGCCTACACCTCGCGCCCGGAGGACGACGACTGGGGGCAGGCCGGGACGATGGTCCGCGATGTCCTCGACGACGCCGCGCGGGAGCGGCTGGTCGACAACGTCGTCGGGCACCTGCTCGACGGTGTCAGCGAACCCGTGCTGGTCCGCGCCTTCGAGTACTGGCGCAATGTCGACAAGGACCTCGGCACCCAGATCGAGGCAGGCGTACGGGCCAAGCAGGACGAGACCGACCCGAAGGCCGCGCAGCAGGCCAACCCGGCCCGGTCCAGCGCGCAGGCCAAGGCCTGACCGTCCGCCGGCCGTGGTTCGGGGCCCGCCCTCTCAGCGGGGCCCGAACCACGGCCGGCGGCGCCACCTCCGCCACTACCACGAGTCCGCCACTACCGCGAGCACGCTGAGATCATCGGTTGGGCCAATGACCTCCACCTCGGCGAGATCATGCGGGGCCCAGGGTGTTGACCATGACGGCGAGCAGAGCGGTGTCGTCGTCGGGGCCGGCCAGCCGGCCGAGTGCGGCCAGGGCCTGGTCGCACAGCTGGTCGGGGGAAGCTGCCGCGGTGGCAGCCACCCGCAGGAGATTCATCCCCTCGTCCACTGGCCGTTTGCGGTCCTCGACAAGCCCGTCGGTGAAGAACAGGAGAATGCTGCCCGGCTCGAGCGTGGTCCGCGTCTGCGGGTACTCGGGTAGTCCCGTGCTCAGTGGGGGACCTGGATCGACCGGCAGGTAGTAGGCCTCGCCGCGCGGCGGGACCAGCAGCGGTGGCAGGTGCCCGGCGGATGCCAGGGTGAGCCGCGCGTTCGCGGGGTCCAGCACGGCAAGCGCCGCCGTGGCGAGCTGTCCCTGCTCGAGACGATTCGCCGCCTCATCGAGCCGGGCCAGTACGGCCGACGGACTGGGATCGGTGGTGATGTGCGCGCGGGCGGAGGCCCGCAGCTGGCCCATGGTCGCGGCGGCCTGGATGCCGTGCCCCATGACGTCCCCGATGACAAGCGCCACCCGACCGTCGTCCAGGGGAAGGACGTCGTACCAGTCGCCGCCGACCAGGGCGCCGGCGCTGCCAGGAAGGTAGCGCCAGGCGAACGACAGCCCACCGATCGTCGGCAGTCGCTGCGGGAGAAGGCTGCGTTGCAGGGTGAGAGCGGTGCGCCGTTCCTGTTCGTACAGCTGAGCGTTGCCCACCGCGACGGCCGCGCGCCGGGCGACCTCCTCGATGGCGTCCTGCTCGTCGCGGGCGCGTGGGCCGTCCTCGCGACAGAGCACAGCGAGGACGGCGACCGTACGGCCGCCGACGGTGAGCGGCACAGCCAGTACGGTCTCGTCGCCGTCGCCGCCGGTGGTGGTGGTCGTGGTCGTGGTTCCGGTCTGAGTAACCGCCCTCATCAGGGCGAGTTCCCTCGGGGAGGGATCGCCGATGGAGGTCATCGGCTCGTCCGTCAGGACCGCGACGGCCCGTTCGGCGTACCGGGGCACCAACAGGTCGGTGGTCTGCTCGAGGACGCGCCGTGGGTCCAGCGTGGTGGTGATCCGGTCGGCGAGCGTCGCGAGGAAAGCGCTGCGTTCGAGCGCCCGGCGCTCGGCGGCGAACAGCCGGGCCCGTTCCACGGCCAGCGCGGTCTGCGCCGCCAGCGCCAGGACAAAGTCACGTTCGTCAGCGTCGAAAAGCCGGGGGTGGTCGAAGGAGAACCGCAACGCCCCGAGCACACGGTCACCGACGAGCAGCGGTAACGCACACATCGACACCACATTCGGTTCCCGCTCGGCCAGCTCCGGGTAGCGCGAGTCGCGGTCCTGGCGGGATTCCAACCAGACCGGCATACCGCCGCGGATCGCATCGGCGGCCGGCAGGCGGTCGTCGAGCCGTTCCGCACGCAGCATCGAGACCACCTCCTCGCGGTATCCGACGGTGCCGGGGACCGCGAGCCGCCCAGCGTCCCGCGCGACCAGCAGGCCGCCCCCGAACGCGCCCAGGGCGGTCACCCCTTCGGAAACCACCACCTCAGCGACTTTCTCCGGCGTCGTCGCCAGAGCGAGGGCCGCGGTGACCCCCTGCAGCCGCGCGACCCGTTCGGCCGTGCGTTGGGTTCTGACCACCTCGTCGAGGGTGTCCAGCAGATACTGCTCGAAGGTACGCACCGGCTCGGGCACGCCGCCCCGGGCAGCGATCCGGAGCTGTGTCACCAGCGATCCCACGTACCAGCGGCGGAAAGCCACATGCTGCGGCGGCGATTCCAGGGTGAGCAGGCGGGCGGCACGGGCGTAGCTCTCGATCTCCTCCAACGCCGCCAGGTACTCCTCGCCGGCGTCCGCGGCATCCAGGGGCAACGCCAGCTGGAGATGGGTTCGCGGCTCCCCGGCCGCGACTGCGGCCAACGCCTGACGCTTGATCGCCTCCCGCGGCCGGGCGAAACGGTTCGTCACCAGCTCCAGTAGTTCCGCCAGCCGCTGCGGCACGGTGCCGCTCGCGCCGGTGGCCGCGCCGCCCGCGGCGAGGGCGAACTCCCGGATGAGGCCGTCCACGTGGTGCTTCGCCGCGAGCAGTAGATCTGTCGGGACATCCCCGAGAGTGATCAGATACTCGCCCCGGTCAGCCCTCGGCTCGCTGGGTGACGGCGCGTCGGACACGGCCTCGTGGTGGGTTCCCGCCTCGCCGAGCTCCGCCCACACGGTCTTTCCACCATGATCGGGTTCGACCCCCCACCGTGTCGCGGTGAAGGCGACCAGCGCCATACCACGCCCGGTCAGACCGCCGCCGTCCGGCGGCGGCCGGACGGGCTCCGCCCGACTTCCGTCACTGACCTCAACCCGGATCACCGAGGTGCCGGAACGGAGCCGGACATACACCGGAACGCTTCCGTGTAGAACGGCATTTGTCGCGAGCTCGCTGACGACGAGCGCGACATCGGACGCGATCGCCTGCCAGCGGGTACCGGAGAGAGCCCTGGTGGCCACCCGACGCGCGTACGCGACCGCGTCGGGGGTGGCGTCGAGACGCAATTCGGCAAGGGTGTCAGCCCGGCCCCCCACAGTCACCGCTACCCACCCCGCTCCAGTCCAGGTGGACATGCCACCCCAGCCGGCACACAAACACAACCGTGCTACCTGGATTATCAGCACATCCCCTGGCCACAGGGTCGCCCAAGCAGACGCCCGCGTCCTCCGGCAGGTTGATGACGGTGGCGGTGGCGGGCTTCGTCAGAGCGTGGCGCGCCTGATGAGATCGGCCGTCGCGGCGGGCTGAACGATCATCGCGATGTGCGAGGCGCCGGACGGCTCCTGCAGCGTGCGCACGTCACTCGGCCGCTGGCCGGCCCACATCAGGTCGGTGGTCGCCCTCTGCACGTCGCCGGCGAACACGTCGCGGAAGACCTCTTTCTTGGATACTGGCCAGCGAGGGTCAGCGTAGAGTCAGATACTTGACGAGAACTGAACGAATTCGGACGCACACTACGGCGGATCCGCAAAGAGTTCGCGCCCCGTCAAGTACGTCGACCTAGCCTGCTGAAATGAAATCGAAGAAAAGTGAGACCGCCGAGAAGTGGGGCCTGCGGATCCATCTTCTGTGCTATGTCCTGGCCAATCTTGTCCAGGTCGTGCTGTGGGCGGTTCTCACCCCGGATCATTTCTTCTGGCCCCTGTGGTCGATAGTGGCGTGGGGCATCGGGCTGGCGTTCCACGTCTGGGCTGTCCGCTCGCCGTCCACGTTGAACTCCAGGCACTGAGCCGTATCGTTCATCCGCTCCAGCGCGTCCGGGACCAGCAGGTGCAGTCGGGCCAACCGCCACAACGGTGTGGTGTCGGCGACCGACTCGCGGACGAGGTCGTGCGCGAAGCGGTAGGAGAACGGCTTCCCCGGCCGGGGTTCGAGCAGGCCGAGTGCTTCCAGGGGTTCAAGGTGGTCGATGCAGGTCTGGACGTCGAACTCGGAGGCGTGGGCGAGCAGGGCGAGGTCGACGTCCCGGCCGATCAGCGCGGCAATCTGTAACAGGTCTGTGGCGTCGTTGTCGAGGCCGGCCATCCGGTCACGGACGACGTCGCGGACGGTGGAGGGCACGCCGGCCTGTGCGGCGGCGGCGTCGGTGAGATCGCCGCTGTCGGCGAGATGCCGGGCCAGTTCCCGGATCAGGAAGGGGTTGCCGGCGGTGCGGGCGTGGATGCTGCGGGCGACGCCGGGGCTGGGAATCTGGCCGGTGTCGCGGCGGACGAGTTCAGCTGCCTCTGCCGGGTTGAGCGGGCCGAGTCGGATCCGGCGGTGCCGGGGTTGCCGGCTCACGGCGGCGAGCATCCGGGCCAGCTCCGAGCCGGGTGCGGGTAGCCGGTCGCGGATCGCGCCGATGATCACGGTGCTGACCGGCAGGCGGGCGGCCAGGTGGCTGAACATCTGCAGCGAGGCGACGTCGGCCCACTGGAGGTCGTCGACGACGATCACCACCGGGCGTCCCACCGAGATGTGGCTGATGAGGGCGACAGCTCGTTCGAACAGCCGGAACCGGGTGCCGCTGTCCGACAGCACCGGTGTGTCTGACAGTGCTGGTCTGGCCGACAGAACTGGTTTGGCCGACAGCACTGGTTTGTCCTGCAGTGCCGGAGCCGCGGGGGTGACGCCGCGGGGCTCCACGAGACGGCTGAGTTCACCGGCGTGCCAGTCCTCCCGCGCAGCGGTGGGCAGGTTGTCGAGGAGCAGGCCGACCGCCTGTTCCCATGGCCACATCGACGGTGTGCCGTCGCCCTCCAGGCAGCGGCCCCAGACGACGAGCGCGCCGTGCCCGTCCGCCTCCGCGCCGGCCTCCTCCAGCAGGCGCGTCTTGCCCACCCCCGGCTCACCCTCGACGACGACGAGCCCCGCGCCGCCGGCGAACGCCGAGTCCACCGCGCGGCGCAGCACCGCGAGCTCCTCGGCTCGGCCGATCATGCCGTCGGCGGTCGGTGTCTCGAGGGAAGGAGCCCGCAGAGGCACCCGCAGCCGCTCGGAAGGCCTTCCCTCGGCCGGTGCCGGCTCCAGCACACGCCGGTGCGCGGCCACCAGCGCCGGTCCGGGATCGATGCCGAGCTCCTCGGCGAGCCGGGCACGGACTGCCCGCAGGACGGACAGCGCTTCCGCCTGCTGACCGGCGGCGGCCAGGGCGATGACGAGACTCGCCTGCACGGTCTCGTGCAGCGGCGCCATCCCCGCGGCCAGGCGCAGCGGCGCGAGCACGCGCGCAGGCCGGCCCCGTGCCACCGCGAGCTCGGCCGCCGCCACGCACGCGTCGAGGAACTCACCGTCCAGTGCGGAGAACACGGACATCGCACTCGATCCGTGAGCCAGGCCGTCGCCTGCGGGGCCGTGCCAGAGCCCGAGTGCCTGCGCGTACCAGTCGAGCGCCGCGTCGGGCCGTTGCTCCGCGACGCCGGCCCTGGCCACCTCGACCAGTTCCCGGAAGGTGACGACGTCCAGCATGACGGGGCCGGCGGCGAACAGGTAACTGTCACCGCGGCGCTGCAGGTACGACCCGGTCGCACGCGCGGGCAGCGTGGGCTCCAGCAGCCGCCGCAGCGCACCGACGTACTTCTGGAGAATGTTGACAGCCGAGGCCGGGACGTCGTCGCCCCAGATCAGATCGATCAACTGGCTCATGCTGGTCGGCCTGCCCGCACGGGCGAGCAGCAGAGCGAGCAGGTACGCCTGCTGGCGAGGCCCGGCCTCCAGCTCGACGCCGCCCCGCCAGATCCGCAACGGGCCGAGAATCCGAAGACACAGCTGTCCGCCGGAGAAAGCCGTGCCTGCTCCGGGGGTGGCGGTGGTACTCACTGCGGGCTCCTCCGTGCGGGCGATGCTCGCAGCATCGCCGGGCAGTCGGTGCCCGCTGATCTGTCAGATGACCTACGTCGTGTCAGCCGCTCTGGAGCGCGTCACGTAGCGAGGCCCGCGACGTGATGCCGAGCTTCGGGAAGACCTTGTACAGATGCGCACCGACCGTGCGCGGTGACAGGAACAGCCGGGCACCGATCTCCCGGTTGCTCAGCCCGGTCGCGGCCAGCTCGGCGATCTGCCGTTCCTGCGGCGTCAGCGCGGCCACCGCGGCGCGGTCCGCGCGGGTCGGCCTGCCGGCGGCGCGTAGTTCGGCTCGGGCCCGTTCGGCCCAGGTCGCGGCGCCGAGCAGGTCGAACGCGCCGAGTGCCTCGGTCAGGGTCTGGCGCGCCGAAGTCAGCTCGCGGGCGCGCCGCAGCCACGCGCCGTACGCCAGACGGATCCGCGCCAGCTCGAACGGAAACGCGCGACCAGCGGGATGCGCGACCGCGGCGGCGAACAGCGCACCGGCCTCCTCCCGCGGCGCGGTGATCGCCAGCGCCCCGGCGGTGAGCAGCGCCAGACGCGGCGACAGCGCCGGCAGGCCCGCATCCCGGGCGGCTTCGGCGTGCGCGAGGGCGGCGTCGTGCCGGCCGGTGTGCGCGGCGGCCTCGACCAGGTCGAGCAGCGTGCGGGTGGCCTGCTGCGAGTAGCGGGAGAACGTGCCCGGGGCGGTGATTCCAGCGGCGTAGGCGTACGCGGTCTCGTACTCGCCTTCGCTCAGTGCCGCGGCAGCGCCGATCGCCTCCGCGTACTCGGTCAGGAACCCCAGCCCGCGCGGCCGTCCCCAGGCGTCCACGGCCGCCTGCAGGTCACGGGCTCGGGCCAGATCACCGCGGTAGGCGGCCAGCAGGCCGAGGAACGCCCGGAACGACTGAGCGAACAGCGTGTACCCGTGCCCGGCGGTCAGGTCCAGGCCACGACGGCCGGTGCGCTCAGCCTCCGCCCACGCGCCGGCGCCGATCTGGTCAAGCATGACCATCTGGAGCAGCACCATCACGCTGGTGACCGCGCCGGCCTCCGTCTCCCGGTCGACCGTCCGCAGCAGCAGCTCCCGGTGGTCGCCGAGAACGCCCACATAGTAGGCGGAGACGGTCAGCCGCATCACGTCCCACGGCGCGCGAGCGGCGGGATCGGCGAGGGCGTCAGCGATCCGTTCCGGTATGCCGTGACCGCGCTTCACCAGGTCGCCCCACGCGTCCCGGGCAATCGCCGTCGACGGGCCCATCCGGTCGCCGAACCGGTCGAACAGCGCGTCGGTGCGCTCCCAGCGGACCGGGTCGGCAGCGAACTGGCTGATCGCCAGCATCAGGCTCAGCGCACGTTCGGTCAGCTGTTCGTCGGCGACTCCGGACTCCAGCAGCGCGGTGATCCGCCGGTGATTCGCAACGACCTCGCCCTCGCGGTAAAGCGCCACGTACCCTGCGGTGATCTCCGCGGCCGGGCCGTCCAACGCGGCGTCCTCCGCGAGGCCCTGTGCGGTGTCGAGCAGACCGGCCTGCCCGGCGACGTACGCGGCGTCGGCCAGCCGCCGGGACCGGTCGGCGGGTCGGCGGCTGAGTTCCGCGGCGCGGGTCAGCCAGGTGATCGCGGTCGCCGCACCGCCGCGCCGCGAAGCCGAGACGGCCGCCTCTTCGAGGGCCGCGGCGACGTCGTCGTCCGGGTCGACGGTGGCGGCGGCCAGGTGCACGGCCCGCCGTTCCGGGCTGTCGCGGTGCAGCTCGGCGAGGTCAGCGTGGGCGGCCCGGCGTTCGTGCGGGGTCGCGGCCTGCACGACGGCCGAGCGGACGAGGGGATGCCGGAACACCGGCTCCCCGGTGGCCGGGTCCGGGGCCAGCAGGCCCGCCTCGACCGCCTGGCCGACGCCGCGCATCCGGTACCGGGCCGCGCCGACCCTGCGCGCTGATCCGGCACCGGTGCCGTCCAGCGCCGCCAGCAGCAGCTCGCCGCGCTCGGTCGCCGGCAGGCCGCGCAGCCGCGTGCCGTAGATCTTCTCCAGCCGCCGCGGCAGCGCGATCGCGCCGGTGTCCAGCAGTTCCGCCCGGGGCAGCTCGATCAGCGCCAACGGGTTGCCAGCCGCGGTCTTCAGAATCATGTTCCGGTGGTACGGGCTGAGCCCGGTCTGCTGCAGGTCCAGCAACCGGGTGGAAACCTGCTCGGTCAGCGGCTCCAGGTTCAGCTCCGGCAGCCCAGCCCCGTCGAGCGGTGACGACGCCTCGGGGCGCACCGTGACTGCCACCCGTACGGCCGTACCCGCGAGGCGCCGCGCGGTGAACGCGAGGACCTGTGCGCTGGGTACGTCCAGCCACTGGCCGTCGTCGACGACCAGCAGCAGCGGGCTGGCCGCCGAGACGAGGGTGAGCAGGTCCAGCACGGCGATGCCGAGCGCCATCACCTGCGGGGCGGCGGCGGCCGTACCGGTGAACGCCGCGTCGATCACCGCCCGGTGCGCGGGATCCAGGCCTGCCGCGTCGGGCAGCAACGGGAAGACCAGCTGATGCAGCCCGGCGAACGCCAGGTCCCGCTCCGCCTCCGCCCCCGCGCAGCGCACGACCCGGAACCCGGCCGCCGCCGCGGCCAGCTCGTCCAGCAACGCCGTCTTGCCGAGGCCGGCCTCCCCCCGAAGCACCAGGACCGGCCCGGCCGCGTCGCCGAGCAACGCCAGGAGCCGGGACCGTTCCTCGTCCCGCCCGATGAGCTTCCCGTGGCCCACGCGGGAACCTTATCCGGCGACAAATCCCCAGACGGCCCTACAGGGCACCGGGTGATGTGACGATCAGTGGCCGGCCGGCTCCGTCGCCAGCCCGGCCGACAATTCCTCGGCGCGGTGGGCGAACAGGTGAGCCTCGCGCTCGACGGACAGCGCGCGAGCCCGCTCGGCGGCGGCCTGGACGGCGGCGGTGGGCTCGCCGCGTGCCTGCATCATCCGTGCCCGCAGCAGGAGTATCAGGCCTTCGGGGTAGCGCTGGCCGTAGGTGTCGAGGAACGAGTCGGCCCGGTCGAGGGTGACGGTGGCCTCGGCCGGCATCCCGGCCGCCAGCCACATCTCGGCGAGCAGTCCGTACCAGGTGGCCAGGCCCGAGCGTGGCGGGTCGAGCAGGGTCGCCGTGATGATCATTTTGGCCTCTGTCGCGGCGCCGGCCGGGTCTTCGCCGGTCACGGCCCGCGCCCAGCACCGGGCCAGTCGCTGGTAGCTGCCGAGGAAGACGAAGGAATGTTCCGGGTCCACCGCGATTCCCCGTTCCGCTGCGCGTAGTGCCCAGGCGGGGTCGCCGGCCAGCGCCGCTACCGTGACGGCGAAGGCGGCCCAGACCGTGATCGCGTAGGAGTCGCCACGCGCGGCGGCCTCCAGCCTGTCGAGCAGCGCCCGCGCCCCGTCGACGTCACCGTGCAGCGCGGTGTTCAGCGCGAGCATCACGGGCGAGAGCAGCTGCAGGTCGTGCCGGAGCGGATCATCCTCGCGCTGGGCCAGGCCATCGAACATGATCGAGTTGGACTGGCTCAGATACCGGAACGCCTCGCCGATGTTGCCGACGTCCCACTGGTGGATGCCCCAGGCGTGCCGGCCGTAGGCACACACGACCGGGTCGGCGGACACCTCGCCCTGATCGAGTAGCCGGCGCGCCAGCCGGCCGGCGCGGTCGAGCTGGATGCCCTGGGAGCACGCGGCCCAGCGGGAGAAGAGGAAGTCGGCGGCCTCCCGTTCCCGGCCGAGGTCGCGAGCCAGCTCCTCGGCGCGCTCCAGCAGGTCGACCGCGGAGCCGACGTACCCGGACCGCATCCCGACGACCGCGGTGAGCTGCGACAGGGCGGACAGCTCCCGCTCCGACATGCCCGCTGTCCTCGCCACCTGCGCGGCCGACACCAGCTGCCGTGCGGCGGCCTCGAACGCGGACTTGGCCGCGGCGCGGCGCCCGGCGCGTTCCAGCGCGCTCGAGGTCCGGGCCGGGTCCGCGAGTGGGCCGGCGGCCCACAGGTGGTGGGCGAGGCGCTCGGCGACGGACTCGCCGCCGGTGTCGGAGCGCTCCAGCGCGTCGGCGACGCGCAGGTGCAGCCGGGTCGCGCGCAGCGGCGGCGTCGTCCGGACGACCGACTCCCGGACCAGGTCGTGCGCGAAGCGGAACGAGAACGGGTCCCCGGGCGTGGGCTCGAGCAGGCCGAGCGCCTCCAGGGGCTCGAGGCGCTCGATGCAGGTCTGCGCGTCAAGGTCGGCCGCGCGTGCGAGCAGGCCGAGGTCGATCTCCCGGCCGATGAGCGCGGCGATCTGCAACAGGCCGCCGGTGTCGTCGTCAAGGCCCGCCATCCGGTCGCGGACGACATCCCGCACGGTGGACGGCACACCGGCCCGCGCCGCGGCATCCTCAGTGAGAACCCCGCCGTCAGCGAGAAGCCGGGACAGCTCCCGCACGAAGAAGGGGTTTCCAGCGGTGCGGACATGGATGCTTTGAGTAACCCCGACGTCGGGGGTCTGACCAGTCTCGCGGCGGACGAGCTCGGCCACCTCGGCCGCGGCGAGCGGGCCGAGCCGGATCCGGCGGTGCCGGGGCAGCCGGCTCGCGGCGGCGAGCATCCGCGCCAGCTCCGAGCCGGGCACGGGCACACGGTCGCGGAGCGCGCCGGTGATCACAGCGCCGCCCGGCGGGCGGGCCGCCAGGTGACTGAACATCTGCAGCGAGGCGACGTCCGCCCACTGGAGATCGTCGATCACGAGCACCACCGGCCGCCGCGCCGAGACCTGGCCGACGAGGGCGACAACCCGTTCGAACAGGCGGAACTGGGCGCCGCTGTCCGGCAGCACCGGCGTGGCGGGAACGCCGCCGCGCGGCTCCACGAGGCGGCCGAGTTCGCCGGCGTGCCACTCCTCCCGCGCCGCGGCGGGCAGGCTGTCGAGTACGGTGCCGACCGCCTGCACCCACGGCCACATCGACGGCGTCCCGTCGCCCTCCAGGCAGCGGCCCCAGACGACGAGCGCGCCGTGCCCGTCCGCCTCCGCGCCGGCCTCCTCCAGCAGGCGCGTCTTGCCCACCCCCGGCTCACCCTCGACGACGACGAGCCCCGCGCCGCCGGCGAACGCCGAGTCCACCGCGCGGCGCAGCACCGCGAGCTCCTCGGCTCGGCCGATCATGCCGTCGGCGGTCGGTGTCTCGAGGGAAGGAGCCCGCAGAGGCACCCGCAGCCGCTCGGAAGGCCTTCCCTCGGCCGGTGCCGGCTCCAGCACACGCCGGTGCGCGGCCACCAGCGCCGGTCCGGGATCGATGCCGAGCTCCTCGGCGAGCCGGGCACGGACCGTCCCGAACACTGACAGCGCCTCAGCCTGCTGACCGGCGGCGGCCAGGGTGAAGACGAGGCTTGCCTGCACGGTCTCGTGCAACGGCGCCATCCAGGCGGCCAGCCGCAGGGGCTGGAGCACGAGCTCGGGTTGGCCCAGCGTCACCGCGAGCTCGGCCGCCGGTACGCATGCGTCGAAGAACTCGTCGTTGATCGCGGCGAAGAGCGACACGGCGGTCGATCCGTGGGTCAACCCGCCGCCCGCGGGGCCGTGCCAGAGCGCCAGCGCCTGTACATAGCAGTCGAGCGCCGCGTCGAGGCGCTGCTCCGCGAGGCATGTCCTGGCCTTTCCGGTGATTTCCCGGAAGGTGACGACGTCCAGCATGCCGGGGTCGGCCGAAAACAGGTAACCGTTACCGCGGCGCTGCAGGTACGAGCCGGTTCCACGGGCCGGCAGCGCGGGCTCCAGCAACCGCCGCAGCGTGCCGATGTATTTCTGGAGGATGTTGACAGCCGATGCCGGGACGTCGTCCTCCCAGATCAGGTCGATCAGCTCGCTCGTGCTGATCGGCCGGCCCGCCCGGATGAGGAGCAGCGCGAGCAGGCAGGCCTGTTGCCGGGGCCCGGCGTCCAGCTCGACGCCGCCCCGCCAGATCCGCAACGGGCCGAGAATCTGGAGGCAAAGATTCCTGCCGGGAGACGGCTGTTCAGGGCTACCGGCACGGACAGGACGCAATGACATGGCCACGCCTGTTGCTACTCCCGAATCGATCGAGTTATCAGTCGGATCGCGTGTGGGCTGGTGCGGGACGGAGATCAGGCGTCGATGGGGGCGGGTCCGCACCTTCGCGCAGGCCGTGGCGGGCGTAGAAGCGCCGCAGTGGCGCCGGCGCCCACCAGTTCGTGTTCCCGAGCAGGCGCATCGTGGCCGGTACGAGCAGCGCCCGGACGATCGTCGCGTCCACCAGGACGGCAATGATCATCGCCACCCCGATCAGCTTGATGAAGGTGATGCCGGAGGTCGAGAACAGCCCGATCACGACCAGGATGAGTAGCGCGGCACTGGTGATGATCCGGCCGCTGCGCTGCAGTCCGACCGCGACCGCCGTGGTGTTGTCACCGGTCCGGTCGTACACCTCGCGGATCCGGGACATCAGGAAGACCTCGTAGTCCGTCGACAGCCCGAACACGATCGCGAGCACGAGGATCGGCTGGGTCGCCTCCAGCGTCCCGGTTGGTGTGAAGTTCAGCGGACCGGACAGGTGGCCGTCCTGGAAGATCAGGACCAGTGCGCCGAACGAGGCGCCGAGCGACAGGATGTTCATCACGATCGCCTTGATCGGCAGCACGACCGAGCCGAAGGCGAGGAACAGCAGGACGAACGTCGCGCCGACGATGACCAGTGCCATCCAGGGCAGCAGGTCGGCGGTGGTGTCGAGCTGGTCGGTCAGCTCCGCGGTGAAGCCACCCACCAGCACCTCGCCGCCAGGCGGTGCGGGGACGTTCCGTATCCGGCGCACCAGGTCCCGTGCCTGCGCCGAGATCGGGTCTTCCTGGTAACTGACGGCGACCCGGGTGACACTCCCGGCCTGGCCAGTGACCTCGGCTCCGCTCACACCATCGACGCCCCGGACCGCGGTGATGTATCGCTCCAGCCCGGCCTGTCGTTCCAGACCGGCGCGGTCGGATGAGGTCACGATCGCCTCGATCGGCAACTGGCTGTTGCGGACGAAGTCCCGGTCGACGGTCTCGGAGACGACGCGGCTCTCGGTACCCGCCGGGAGCACCCTGGGGTCGACACCGCCGAACTCCACCCGGAGAAACGGCGAACCGGCCAGCAGCAGGACCGCGAGCACCCCGACCGCGTAGATGACCGGGCGCCGCATGATGCTGTGCGCGAGGCGGTACCAGAACCCGTGTTCGACCTCGCCCGCTGTGGGAGCCGGGCGCGGAACGCGACGGAACCGCCGCACGGAGAGCGCGTCCACCCGGTGGCCCAGGACCCCGAGCAGGGCGGGCAGCACGGTCAGCGCCGCCACCATCGCGACTACGACCGCGGACAGCCCGCCGAATCCCATCGAGCGGAGAAAGGGCATCGGGAAGATCAGCAGCCCGGACAACGAGACCGCGACGGTGACGCCGGAGACCGCGACGGTGTGGCCGGCGGTGGCCGTCGTCCGAACGATCGCGTCCTCGACGCCCAGCCCACGGGCGATCTCCTCCCGGAACCGTCCGGTCATGAACAGGCCGTAGTCGATCGCCAGACCCAGCCCGAGGATCGTCACCACGTTGATCGAGAAGACCGAGACGTCGGTCAGGTAGCTCAGCCCACGTAGCGCGGTGAAGGCCCCGAGGATGGCCAGACCACCGATCACGAGCGGCAGGCTCGCCGCGGCCACGCCGCCGAAGACGACCACCAGCAGGACAAGCAGCACCGGTATGGAGATCGTCTCGGCACGGCCGATGTCTGCCGCCACCCGCTCGCCGATGTCGCGACTGACCGCGGTGTAGCCGCCGACCTGGGCCTGAAGGCCGGGAGCGGCCAGCCCGTCCTCGATCTCCTGCAGTCCGTCGACGCGCTGCGCCTCGTCGCCGGCCACGGTCAGCACGGCATAGGTGGAGCGCCGGTTGCCGCTGACCAGCGCCGGGCTGTTCGTGCCCCAGTACGTGATCGTCCTGGTCACCACGTCGTCCGGGAGCGCGTCCAGCGTCTCGGTCACGGCCCGCCGAAACGCCGGGTCGTCGACCGTCAAGCTCGGGCTGCTGTAGAGAACGACCAGGTCATTGCCTGTTCGGCCAAGTGTCGCCTCGGCACGGTCGAGCGCACGGGCACTCTCGCTGGCCGGGTCGTCGAACCCACCGGTGGTCAGCGCGCCGAATACCTGCGTACCCCAGATGCCGCCGAACGCGGCGAAGACCACGGCCAGGCTGATGACCCACCGCCGCCGACGGAACATCGTCCGTCCCAGACGCTCGAACATCTCTGCTCCCCGGGCATTCTGTGCGACCTCTAGCCGCGGTACGGGCACAGACGGCAACCTGCCGCACGCGGGACGAGAGTCACAGGCCTTTGACCGGCGTCGGAGAGATGGCCACCGCTGCCGCGGTCTCGCCGCGACTGAACAGCTTCTGGGCGATCAGACCGCCGAAGGAATGCCCGATTACGATCGGCGGCCCGCCCAGCCCGGCCAGGACACGGCATGTATCCATAGGCCGTGGATGAAGAGCACGGGCTTCTTGATGGTGAGACCTCGCCTTCAGCGCCATGGCTGGACAAACCAACAACAGCCGTGCCCGACCGCATGCACCTGTTCTCTGATCACACTAGGTCGACTCTCTTGATGACCAGTGGACGCTTAGTGGATTCGGCGCCGCCTATGCCCGGCCCGCCGGTCGCCGGGCAGGGTTGGTGGGTGGCGGTCGCGGGGCGACGGCCGCTGCCGGGACCCGGAGACACCGAGGTAGTGGCGCGCGGCATGGACGCGGAAGGCCCGGGCCCCCGGGCGCGGAGGCGATACACAGATCGTCAACAGCCCGGTGGTGTGCTCGGGCCTCACAACTCCCGTCAGGTCCCATCGGGAAAGGCCGACGAGCGTGTCCCAGCCCACTGTCGTCCTCGTCCACGGTGCCTTCGCCGAGAGGGCGCCCGCCGCCGCGTGGCGCACCAGGCCCTCGTGGGGCATCGTGTCCACCTCGGACCACACCACCAATCCGGAGGTCCAGCGCTTCGCTTACCAGCGTGCGGGGGTCGACACCGTGGAGGTGAACTCGTCGCACCTGATGCTCTCCCACCCGGCCGTGGTGGCCGAGATGATCAGGAGCGCTGTCGAGTCGGTGCCCGTCTGACCTGCGCCGACGCCGTCTACCCGCCGCTCCCGCCGACGAGCGGTGAGCAGCGGCGGACCTCTGCGAACAACGCCGGCAGTCGGCCCCGAAGGTGACGGCCGCGTCCTCGACCGCTGTCAGACCGGAGTCGCCACAGCGATGTTTCTCGGCTCGCTGGTCGGGCGGGAGCGGACCGGCTCGGTTGGCCGAGCCGGTCCACTCAGATCGGCAGGGGCCCGGTAGACGGCGGCCGGGCGCCTGCGGTCAGGTGCAGCGGTCCGCCAGCATCCGGGCGGTGGTCCTCACCTCCGTCAGGAGAGCGGGGTCGTAGGTCCCGGAATCGACCCGCAGCCGGAGGAAGCCGACGGCCGTGGTGACCCGTTCGAGGTCGCCGGCGTACTCCCCGGCGGTACCGATCCGGCCGTAGAGCTTCTCCTGGGGCGGTGTGAGGTCGCGGGCGAGCGCCTTGATCTCGTCCGGTGCGCCGGGGTCCGCCTGGGTCAGCCGCAGGGTCGCTATCAGGTCCGGGGCCAGCGTCTGGCAGGCACCGGGGGCGAACGACCCGGCTTCGGGCAGCGGCGGAGGTCCCTCCCCGCCGCAGGAGGCCGCCACACCGACGATGACGGCGACCGTAATGGCGGCCGAGGCGGCTCGCCGGAGTCTGGTCATGGTCGTGCCGCCCTGTCAGCTCGAACCCGAGGTGGGCAGGCCGACGTACGGGAACCATCCGCGGAACCGCACGTCGGGCCCGTCGACGCCGTCACCGAGGCCGGTGACCGCCGCCGGCGGGTTGGGCAGCAGGGCGCCTTCGACAGCCTGGAGCGAGATGTCGACGACGTCATCGCCCAGCCGTCGCCCGTTCGGGTACCCGCCGGTGTCGCCCCCGAGGACGCCGAGCCGGTTCGGTTCCGCGGTCGGCGGGATCGACATGTTC
The DNA here is from genome assembly GCF_023242985.1 of Frankia sp. Mgl5. Classification (NCBI taxonomy): domain Bacteria; kingdom Bacillati; phylum Actinomycetota; class Actinomycetes; order Frankiales; family Frankiaceae; genus Frankia; species Frankia sp. Mgl5. The sequence goes on from NZ_JALKFY010000604.1 coordinate 29,186, forward strand.
AGCCGAAGCTGCTCGGAGGGCGCGATCTTCGCCGGGTCGACGTCGGCGTTGAGCGCGTGTGCGTTCAGGTCGACACCGAGGTTGGCCTTGTTCACACCGGTCAGGTACACCGCGACGAGGTCGTTGCGCGGTGTCGCCGGTGCGGGGATCTTGTAGATCGCCTCGATCAGCTTCGGCAGTTCGGGCTTGGTGACGAAGTTCAGGAACTGGGCGTCCCGGGCGGGAGTGGAGGCGTTGAACCGGTCCTTCTGGCCGACCGGCACGACCACCTCGTTGACGAGCGGCGAGCCGAGACGCGAGACCTGCGACCAGTTACCGAAGGACATCAGCATGCCGGAGCCGTCGGTCGGCCCGTAGATCGAGGCGCTGCGCCGCTGGGTGCTGCTCCACACCCCGATCACCGGGTTGCGCGCCGGGTCGCCCTTGAGCGCCAGCTCGGTCTTGGGGACCTGCAGCACGACCGAGTTCACGTTGAACCCGGCGAGGCTGTCCTGCCCGACCTCGGACAGGTCGCCGCCATAGAGCAGGTCGAACACCCTCAGGTCGAGGAAGAACGGGTCGTCGGCCTGTCCGGCGAACGTCTTGGCGCCGCCGGGCAGCTCTTTCAGGGACGCCGTGCGCAGCGCCAGGTAGTCCGGCATGGACGCGTCGCCCACGAACGAGGGCGCGACGGGCACCTTGTCCGCCAGCACGGTGGTCTTGCCACCGGCTATCCGCTCCAGCTTGTAGGTCTGCCGGAAATTCAGGTCCGGGTCGTCGAGCGAGGTGACAGGCCCGGTGTTGTAGAGGAACGTGTTCTGGTTCTGATAGGTGCTGGCGAACGTCCAGCGGTAGGTGATGTCGGGCTTCGCGTCGCCGTTGCTGTCGACATTGATGTCGTACTGGGCGTCGGTCGCGAACGGGTAGAAGTTCGGTCCGCCGGCGGGTTCCTGGAAGGGCAGCCAGTTGGCGACGAGCGTCACCGAATCCGGGTCGTCCGGGCTGACGAATGCGTAGGTGTCGGTGTTGTCGACCGTCGGGTCGCTGCTGATCAGCGGAGCCTCCCGGTGGCTGGACGCGTCAGCGGCCGTCGGTGCGAGGGTCACCGCGGCGCCCGTCGCACCGAAGAGCAGGGCGGTCGCGCCAGCCAGGGCACGCCGCCGGGGCAGCCGTCCCCGCCGTCGGCGGCCGGGCGTGCCGTCGCGTGCGGATGTCAGTCGGCTCATGGTTCTCCCTCAGGGATCGACGGACCGGACCGATGCGCCTGTCCGGTGAACGTCCGTGGTTCGGTGACGTGAGGAGCACGGATCGTGTCGGCTACCTGACATCATTTGTGGGTCCCAGGTGCAGTCCGTGACCTCTGCGGATCCGAATCGCTGGCGAACGACCGGCGGGACGGAAGCGGGGAGGACACGCATGAAGCGGCGACTGGGCGGCGGGGCGAGTCGAGCACGGGTGCTCGCCGGCCTGATCTGCGTGGCCGGCCTGGCAGGCGCGGCCGCGCTGGCCGTGGTCGGCTCGCCGCTCGTCCGGGATGACTCGGGCCACGGTGTCGCGCCGACGCCGACCGGAGCGGCGGCCGTGGACGAGGCGTGGTCCTCGGCGGGCAGGGCGGCGGCCGCACCCGTCGCGAGTCTGCGTGACCGGCTCGACCAGGTGCCGGGGGACTGGCCGGCCTGGGCCGAGCTCGGCCTCGCCTACGTCGAGCAGGCCAGAGTGACCGGTGATCCGACGTCCTACCCACGGGCCGACGGGGCGTTCGCCCGCTCGCTGGAACTGCGTCCGGTGGACAACGACGCCGCCCTCGCCGGGCAGGCGGCGCTCGCCGCCGCACGTCACGACTTCCCCGGTGCGCTGCGCGCCGCGAATGCCGCGGTCGCCGTCAACCCGTTCAACGCGACCGCGCACGGGGTGCGCTTCGACGCGCTCGTCGAACTCGGGCGCTATCCCGAAGCGTGGCAGGCGGCGCAGACCGCGGTCGACCTGCGTCCCGATGTCGCGTCGCTGGCCCGGGTCGCCTACGCGTTCGAGCTGCGCGGCGAGATCGACCAGGCGGCCGCGATGCTGCGGCGGGTAGCCGACGACGCGACGTCGGCAGCCGATGCCGCGTTCGCCTACTTCCATCTCGGTGAACTGGCGCGGCACTCGGGCGACCTCGTCGGGGCGGACGAGGCCTACCGGCGCGGGCAGGCGAGCGACCCGCCATCGGTGTCGCTGCTCGTCGGTCGTGCCCGCGTGGCCGCCGCCCGGGGCGAGAGCGAGGCGGCCCTGGCGGACTACGCCGTCGCGGCCACTCGGAGCCCACAGCCGTGGATCGTCGCCGAGTACGGAGAACTGCTCGAATCGTCGGGCCGGCCCGACGAGGCGAAGCGGCAGTACTCCCTGGTGCGTTCCACCGCGGAGCTGATGCGCGCGCAGGGAGTCGAGGTCGACGTCGAGCTGGCGCTGTTCGAGGCGGACCACGGCGACCCCGCCGCCGCGCTGGCCGCGCTGTCCCCGGCGCCGGGCGGCGAACCGCACCGTGCCGGGGTCTTCGTGGACGACGCTCGCGCCTGGGTGCTGCACCAGCTCGGCAGAGACGGCGAGGCGCTGCCGTCCGCCGAGTCGGCGCTCGGCCTCGGCACCCACCGAGCACTGTTCTCCTACCACCGGGGCGTCGTGCACGCCGCGCTCGGCCAGACCGACGCCGCGGTCGCGGACCTCCGGGCGGCGCTGGACACCGACCCGCACTTCTCACCGTTGCACGCGCCCCGGGCACAGGCCCTTCTCGCGTCCCTCGACGCGAGTGCCCGGTGACCTCGCCGCGTCGGGCAGCCGTCCTGGCCGTGACGGTGGCCGCGTTCGTCCTGGCGGCGGGCGGATCCGCGTCGGCACATCCCCTCGGGAGTTTCACCGTCAACAGCGCGAGCGTGCTGCGGGTGGGCGTCGAGGAGGTTCTCGTCGACGTGGTCGCCGACTTCGCCGAGATACCGGCGGCGCAGGTCCGGCCGGACGTCGACGCGCTGGGAGCCGCCCGCTGGCGGGAAGCGGAGTGCGCCCGCACGGCCGGACGGGCGACGCTGGCGGTCGACGGCCGGGCCCGCCCGCTCGTCCCGATCGGCGGCTCGCTGTCGTTCCCACCGGGCGACGGCGGGCTGTCGACGATGCGGCTGGTCTGCCGATACTCCGCCGAGACCGCCGGGGCAGCGGCCCCGGCCACGGCCACTGACACGACGATTCGGTACACGCTGGCCGCGTACGCCGACCGGGTCGGCTGGCGGGAGACGGTCGCGGTCGGGGACGGCACCACGGTGGTCTCCTCGGACGTACCGTCCCGCTCACCGACGAACCTGTTGACCCGGTATCCCGACGACCCGCTGGGCGGCGGTTCCGACGTCACGCGCGCGACGCTGACCGTTCGTCCGGGCGGACCCGCCGCGGCCGACCCGTTGTCGCAGGCGGCCGCCATCGGCACTGGAACGCCTGGTAGCGGTGCGTCAGACGAGGCCCGGCAGGCGGCCGGCGGCCTCGCCGGTTGGGTGAACGGCCTGGTCGAGCGGGACTCCTTCTCACTCGGCCTGGGTGTGCTCGCACTGCTCGCCGCGGTCGTGTTGGGGACAGCGCACGCGTTCGCCCCCGGGCACGGCAAGACGGTGATGGCGGCCCGGATCGTCGGCGGCTCGGCGACAGGACGGCAACTCGCCGCCACCGCCGGAGCGGTCACGCTCACCCACACCCTCGGCGTTCTCGTCCTCGCGGTCGTGCTGTCGGCGTCGAGCGGCTTCGCTCCGGAGAAGATCTATCCGTGGCTCGGCGTCGCGAGCGGGCTGCTGATGATCGGTCTCGGTGCCAGTCTGCTGCGGTCAAGGCTGATCATTTCGCCGTATCGCGACCTACTGACCGCGGGCCACGACCACTCGAACAACCACCGCCATGAACACGACCGTGGGCACCACGACCACGGGCACCACGACCACGGACCTTCGCGCGATCATGGTCATGGTCATGCGCACCAGCACGGTCACTCGCATGGCGGGCGCTGGCACGTGCACCCGCCCGTCACCGACCAGCCGAGGCTACGCAGCCTGCTCGCCGCGGGACTCGTCGGCGGCATGGTGCCGACGCCGTCGGCCGTCGTCGTGCTGCTCGGAGCGGTCGCACTGGGACGGGCGTGGTTCGGGGTCCTGCTGGTTCTCGCCTACGGCGTGGGAATGGCGGCGACGCTGGTCGGCGTCGGGTTCCTGCTCGACCGCACACTCATCCCGCTGCTCCAGCGCACCCAGGCGCTGGTGCCGGGGTTCGCCGCCGGCCTGCGCTGGACGCCGGTGGCGACAGCCGCCCTGGTCGTGCTCGTCGGCGCCGTCGTGGCGCTGCGTGCCGGCAGCCAGGTCACGATATGACTCCAGGCGCAGGAGTTCAGGAAGGCAGAACAGCCTATATCCGGCTGGCAGCCTGAACCGGGCCAGACCTGGATGGGCCGGTGACCACGTAAATACCGGTCACCGGCCCACCTGCGGTTCAGTCGTTACCAGTTGTAGATGATGTCCCCGTCGCTGTTGGCCATCTTGAACGAGCCGTCGCCCTGGTCAATGATGCAACCAAAGCCGCCGTCAGGCGTTGCCCCGCAGTAGGTGGCGGCGCTGGCCGGGCCGGCCGCGATGAGGCTGGTACCTGCGACGATTCCGGCGGCGGCGGTGGTGGCCGCGACTCTCCTGATCCACCTGCGGGCTGGCGTCGAGGCATTTCGGCGTTGCATGACTGCTCCCGTCTGCCGACTGTTTGTCGGTCATCCGGTATTCGTTGTGGACGGCCGGGTGGATCGCCCCTCGGCCATTAAAATTCGGCAGGATACTCTGTTGTATCGAGTGCCGACGACGCGACCCTCGCAACACCTCGATCTGCGACACCTTCGCCTATCCTGGATTCCCTGCGCGACGAAAGCGCGACTCAGGTTCACCCGAGCGAATAGATGTCCATTTTGACCGAAATAATCCATCTTGCCGATGGGGGCCGCAAAGATCCAGAGACCGTACAGCGCCGACCCGGCACCCGCAACGGGACCATCCCCCAAAACACAACATCGCCACAACTCGCACATGACGTGGGCGCCGGAGATCTAGCCTGGGCTCGCGGGCCGCAGCATTCTTCTCGATGAGAGGTTCGACCGATGAGGGCCATTTCGGCTCCGACTCTCCTACCACTTGGCCGACCGTTCGCCGCTGCCGACGTCCGGACACTCGTCGACGCCATCGCGGACGCGGGGTTCGACGGGGCGCAGCTGACGAGTTCGCACCTCGATGGCGCCGTCGCTGACGGTATGACTCCGGAGGAGTTTTTCGGTTACCACCGGGACAGAGGGCTGACGATCCCTACTGTCGAGGTTCTGATGGAATGGGTCCACGCTGACCGGCAGGAGATAGCCGAGCAGGCCCGACCGCTTCTCGACATCGCGCAGTGGGCCGGCTCCCCAACTGTTATCGCGACGACGTCGGAGGTCGAGGTACCGTCGATCGCCGGCGTGGCGGAGCGGCTGGCGTACCTGTGCGATCTCGCGGCGGAGCGGGGCCTACAGATCAGTTTCGAGTTCCTGCCGTGGTCGGTGGTGCCGAACATCAGGGCGGCGGTGCGGCTCCTGGATGCGGTGGACCGCGACAACCTCGGCCTGGTAGTCGACATGTGGCATTGGTTCCGCCAGCCTGGTGGGCCCGATTACGACACCCTGCGTGACGTGCCGGCGGAGCGGATCCATGTCCTTCAGCTGTGTGACGCGCCTGCGCGGCCGGCCGACGACCTGAGGACGGAGACGATCACCGCCCGCCTGCTGCCCGGCGACGGCGACGCCGACATCGAGGCTGTCCTGGATGTTCTCGTCGCGACCGGAGCCGATCCCGTCGTGGCGACAGAGGTGTACTCCGCCTCGCTCGCGGGCCTGGGGCCAGCCGAGATGGCGCGGCGCGCGTTCGCCGCCACGGAGACAGTTCTCGGCGGACGTTTTCCTTCTATTTCGCACGCTGGCCCACTGATCTGATGTAGCACTGGGTTCGTGCAGCCTCTTTCGGTCGTAATCGTTCACCGTGACCAGCCGAAGCGACTCGTCGACACCATCGACGCGTTCCGCGCTCAGGACGTTCCCGTCTCGATCACGATCGTCGACAACGGATCGGCGGTCATGCCGCCGGCCGAGGCCGCCGATGTCACGGTGGTGCTCGCCGGCAGCAACCTGGGGTTCGGACCGGCGGCCAACATCGGCTACCGCGCGTTCCTCGCCGACGCGGACGCGGGAGAGTGGGTGGTGCTCGCGCCGCACGACGCGCTGCCCGAGCCCACCTGCCTGAGTCACATGCTGGGCGTGCTGGCGCAGCAGCCGCGAGCGGGCCTGGCCTGTGCGGACGTCGGCGACGGAGCGACGCCGGTCATCGACCCCTACTTCGGCGGAATCCTCATGCCCGCGAGCGTGGACGAGGGCTGGGAGCCCGCCGGGCACCCGCACGGCACGCTGATGTTCGCCCGCCGTGCCTGCCTCGACGAGATCGGGATCTTCGACGAACGCTACTTCGCGTACTGCGAGGAGGCGGACCTCGCGCTGCGGGCGAGGTCCGCCGGCTGGGAATCCGGACTCGTGCGGGGCGCGATGGTCAAGAACCCGAACATCGGCTCCACCGCCGCGGCGATCGACTACCTGCAGCTCCGCAACACCCTGCTGCTCGTGCGGGACCACTCCGGCCGCTACCACGCGTTCATCCGGTTCTGCATCGCACTGTGGCATCTCGGCTCGGGCGCGGTCGTCCCGGCCCGGCGCGGCCCCTACTGGAACCTCGAAGGACGTGTCCGCGGGCTCCTGGACTTCGTCCGCGGGCGTTTCGGCCCTCCCCCGCCGCATCTACTCGTCAGCCCCGTAGGGAATCCCGCCGGTCAGGACAGGTAGGTCGTGCCGAACGCCTCGAGGAACTCGAGCGTGGCCGCGGATGACACCGATGGGCTCGACACCACCACGGCGGTCACGCCGGCCTTCTCGATCTCGGCGATCGCCTCACGGTGGCGATCGGGCTCGGCGGTCGGCGTCGCGATGGAGCGGTCCTTGTAGGAGTACTGCACATCGATCGTGTCCGGCCGCCCGGCGGCCGCGGCGGCGTCCCGGATCTCGTTGATCATGACGGCCAGCTCCCCCAGCGAACCGATGGAGGTCGTCCGCACCGCCGCGCTGAGCTCCGGCGGGCCCACCAGCGGCATCCAGCCCTGCGCCCGCTGCGCGATGCGGCGCCGGCTCAGCTTCGAGTTACCGCCGATCCAGATGGGAATCGGGTCCTGCACCGGTCGGGGCCGGGCGATGACGTTCCGGGCGTCGAAGTGCAGGCCCTTGTAACTGAACGGCTCACCGCTCCAGTGCATCGGCAGCACGTCGAGGATCTCGTCGAACAGCGTGTTGCGCTCGTCCATGTCGACTCCGAGCGCGAAGAACTCGGTCTTCATGTACCCGGTGCCGAGCCCGAGCACAATCCGTCCACCGGAGAGCTTGTCAACGGTCGCCGCCGCCTTGGCGAGCAGGAACGGGTTCCGGTAGGGCGCGACGGAAAGGTTCGTGTGCAGCCGCAGCCGCTGGGTCACGGCGGCGACATGGCCGAGCGCGACGAACGGATCGAGGCTCTGGTGCCCGCCGGAGGCCAGCCATCGGGCACTCGGGGCCGGGTGCTCGCTGAGGCAGAATCCGTAGAATCCCGCCCGCTCGGCTGCTGCCGCGACCTCGGCCAGCGCGCCGGCGTCGAGCATGTCGCGGTCGGTGCCGTTGGTCTCGGGGTAATGGTAGATGAAGCGCATTTTCACCTCGTCGAGAGGAACTGTCGGGAGCAGGTGACTCGGGAGATCCACGGGGGAGGACTCAAACGCACCGGTTGACCCGACATGGGAGAGCACGATCGCCCGGGGCCGGGCGTGAGCCTGCTCAGGTCGCTCGGCCTGGATGCCGAGGAGGAACTTGACGGTCGCCCTGGCGTCGGCGGGGCCCATGTGGATCAGGGTCGCGTTGCGGTGGCCAGACCCACACTGTGCGTGCCACCCTGTATCACCACAGTGGCACCGACCAAGCCAAGATCCACAGTTACCCTCCCTTAACTCGAGTAACTCGAGCCGCCTTCGCGGCAGTAGGATGTCACCAATATGAGCGCCGCGGCAACACCCAGCCCAGACCGAAGCGCGGCGACACCGCCTCGCCGGCGCTATGACAGCCCGCGCCGGCGGGAGCTGGCGGCCCAGACGCGCAAGCGGATCGTCGACGCCGGCTCGGCCCTGGTCCACAGCTTCCCCGCGTGGGACTGGCGTGATCTGACGTTCCGTGCGGTCGCCGAGCGGGCCGGCGTCGGTGAACGCACGGTCTACCGGCATTTCCCCACCGAGACTGATCTCCACGACGCCGTCCTGCGCCGCCTCGAGGACGAGGCGGGTGTGAGCTACGAGGACCTCGACCTCGATCGCCTCCCCGAGGTCACCGCACGCGCCTTCGCGACGCTGTCCTCCTACGCGGTTCCACGGTGGACCCCCACGGACCCCGCGCAGGCGACGTCGATACCCAAGGACCAGCGCCGCCGCGAGGCTCTGGTCGCCGCCGTCGCTCAGCACACGGCCGACTGGCCCGAGGCCCAACGCGCGATGGCCACCGGCATGCTGGACGTCCTGTGGCACGTTCCGTCCTACGAGCGGCTGACCATGATGTGGAACCTCGACGGCGATCAGGCGACCCAGGCCATCGTCTGGGCCATCGGCCTGCTGGTGGACGCGATCCACGACGGTCGCCTTCCCGGCTCCGCCGGCCCGGGCTCCGAGCAGGGCTGATCACTTCCGCCAGAAGCGACGACCGAGCCCTGCTCCCGAACCCTGACCTCGGTCGGGTTCAGCGCAACGCCTATATTGGTGACATCGTTCCGTCACGAAGCGGACTTGCACCGGGAGGATCCTCATAGATCTCGGCTTGGCGCCTACCACCGCGGTGGCGCACGGACGGCTCCCGGGGCGCCGGCCCGACCACGGCCACCCGCTTCATCGTCGACGGAACCAATAGCGGATCCGAGATGCGAGACGTCTTGCCTGCGCGGGCCAGCTGATCCGGTCGACCTGAGTTCCTGAGCGCGGGCGGGCCAGAGCAGGACGGATCGACTCGCCCGGAAGCGCGCGCCTCACTCTCGTTCATGACCGTCCAGGGGAATCTTCATGTTCTTAGCTGGCTTGGCGCGGCCGTTGGGGTTGGCGGCCGCGGTCCTGGTGGGCTTCGCAACGGCGAGCTGCTCGTCCGCGGGATCCGGGAGCGACACGAATGCGTCGTGCTCCACGGTGGGGATCACCTCCGACGCGGTGAATCTGGGATTCGTCTACTCGGACACGGGTGTCGGCAGTGCCGCGCTCGTCTCGGCTCGGGCCGGCTTCGACGCCAGGATCGGCCTGGCCAACGAGGAGGGCGGGGTCAACGGTCGTAAGATCACCTACGAATGGCGGGACGACGAGAACGCCCCGTCACGCAACACGCAGGTGGTCGACGAGCTTCTTCGACGTGAGTCCGTTTTCGGCCTGGTGACGGTCACCACCAACCTCGCCGGTTCGATGGGCGCCCTGACAGCGCAGGGGGTACCCGTTGTGGGCCTTGCGGCGGAGCCGGCCTGGCGTGAGCACCAGAACATGTTCTCGTACAACTACGGAGCCTCGCTGGAGGCCGTCGGCCAGGACATCAGGGCCAGCGGCGGAACGAAGGTCGCTTTCGTGGCCTCCAACACGTCGTTCTTCACCGCGGATTCCGCCGCGCGGTACACGACGGCCATGCAGTCCGTGGGACTCACCATCGCCGGGACGATCTCCTATGCGAGAATGTACCGACAGCCCGGCCCGCGTGGCGCGCCAGCTCGCCGAAACCGGCGCGGACGCGCTGCTCAACCTGGGGACGCCGGATGACTTCGCGGAGATCCTCAAGGCCGCCCAGGCCGAGAACCTGAACTTCCCGGTGCGTGTCTCGCTCTCCGGATACGACCGAGCTCTGTTGACCACGACGGGACCGGCGCTTACCGGGGTCTCCTTCCCGGTCTACTTCCTGCCCTTCGAGGCCGGCGGCGCGCCGATCGAGCGCTACCGCGGCGCGATGACGCGCTTCGCGCCGGAGACCGCCCTTCCCGAGCAGCAGTTCGCCATGTTCGCGTACATCTACACCGACCTCTTTCTCGAGGGACTTCGGCTGGCGGGCGCCTGCCCCACCCGCGAGGGCTTCATCAGCTCACTGCGCAAGGTCGCGGACTACAACGCCGGTGGGCTGATCGAGCAGGTCGACCTGCGCAACAACATCGGGAAGGTCCCCGACTGCAACGCTTTCGTTCAGATCGATCCGACCGGTAGGGCCTACCAGGTCACCCATAAGCGTCTCTGCAGGGACGGCAGCGGCGCCTGATACCCGCGGCGGGTGTCGCACGGCTGGGCCTGCCGGTGGGCTCGCTCTACAGCTCCACGAAAGGAGCGCTGGAGACGCTCACCCGGGCCGGGGCCGCCGAGTTCGGACCGCTGGGTGTGCGCGTCAACGCCGTCTCGCCCGGCGTTATCCGCACCCCTGACCTGGACGCCTCCGTCGAGCATCCGGCCGAGGCCATGATTCGGGGTACTCCCGCCGGCGGCTCCGGTCATCCCGACGCGATCGCGGCCGCGGCCGGATGGCGGTAGCCGTCATCGACAGCGCTGTCTGAGCAGCGGCGACGCTGACATTTGTCATGGGCGAGCCGTGCGCGCCGCACGGAAACCGATGACACCGTCACCATCAGTGACACGGATGGTGACGGATGCTCGAGGTCATGAACAAGGACATGGACGAAAACGCCGGCGTCATCACCGCCGGGAATCTCTGGCGTCGTTACGGTCCGGTGGGGCGGCGCGGCCACGACGCGGTCCGGGGGGTGGCCTTCGTGGTGCCTCGCGGCTGCCTGTTCGCTCTGCTGGGCACCAACGGCGCGGGGAAGACCTCCCTCCTGGAGGTGCTCGAGGGCCTGGCCCGGCCGAGCACCGGCACCGTCCGGGTGCTCGGGCGTGACCCGTTCCGGGACAGGCGCCTGGTGCGGCCCCGGATCGGGATCATGCTCCAGTCCGGGGCTTTCCCCGCCGACCTGACAGTCGCGGAGGCGATCAGGGCATGGGCCGGCACGCTGACGTCGCCGCGTCCGGTGGACGAGGCACTCGAGCTGGCCGGCATGCGCGATCGGGCGGGGATTCGCGTCCGGCAGCTGTCCGGCGGCGAGCGGCGCCGGCTCGACTTCGCGGCGGCCGTCCTTGGCCGGCCCGAGGTGCTGTTCCTCGACGAGCCGACGACCGGTCTGGATCCGCAGAGCCGCCGGGCGACCTGGGACGGGGTCGAGGGCCTGGTCACGGCGGGAACGACCGTGCTGCTCACCACCCACTATCTCGAGGAGGCCGAGACGCTGGCGGACCAGCTGGCGATCATGCATCGGGGCCGGATCGTGCGGACGGGCACACCGGCCGAGGTCGTCGCGGCGCAACCCGCCCGTATCACGTTCGAGCTCGACGCCGGACTCCCCGTGGAGCTGCCGGAGTTCCCCGGCGCGCGGCTGCACCTGACCGAGGCGTGGTTCGGTGGCCGCAAGGGCAAAGGCAAGGGCAAGGGCAGTGGCGGGAGCGGCGACGGAGGCGGCAGTGACAGCGACGGGAGTGGGAGTGGGAGCGGCGACGGAGGCGGGGGTGGCGGCGGCTGCGGAAGCGGGGTTCTGCTGACCACCGCGGATCTCCAGCGGACCCTCACGATGCTGCTGGCCTGGGGCGACCGGAACGGGGTGCGGTTGCGCAACCTCAATGCCCGGTCGGCGTCGCTCGAGGAGGCGTTTCTCGCCGTGGCCCGTTCCGAGGTCGCTGTGGACGGTTCCGGCGGTTCGCTCCCCGGCGAGGTCGACCAGCCCGGCCGCCAGGCCCGACCGGATGCGGCGGCGGAGCGAGCGGCGTGAGCGGAGCGAGCGAGGGTGCCGCGCCGGCACGCCCGCTTCCGGGGACGGGCGGCTCCGGTGCGGCGCGTCGGGTCAGGTCGCTGGGCCGCGCCGAGATGGTGCTGCTACGCCGGAACGCCGTTGCGCTGCTCATCGCGCTCGGAACACCGGTGAGCCTGATTCCGGTGGTCATGTCGGTCCCGGTCGAGGGCGGCCGATCGACCCGTGCCGGGGCGGCCGCCCTCACCGCGATCACGGCGGTCGTGCTCCTGGCCGCCGTGTACTACAACCTGGTCACCGCGCTGGTGGCCCGGCGCGAGGACCTGGTGCTCAAACGGTTGCGCGCCGGTGAGGCCGGTGACCTCGAGATCCTGGCCGGGACGGCGGCTCCGGCCGTCGCGGTGGCCTGGGCGCAGATCTTCGTGGCGGCCGCGGTCACGGCGGCGCTGTCCGATCTGGCCGCGCCGGTGAACCCGCTGCTCGTGGTGGTCGCCATCGTCCTTGGCACGGCCGTCTTCGTGGCGCTGGCCGCGCTCAGCACCACGGTGACCCGCAGCGTCGAGATGGCCCAGGTGACGACGATGCCGGTGCTGGTCGTGCCGCTCGTCCTGTCCGGGCTGCTCGTCCCGCTCGACGCGCTGGCCGCGCCGTGGGAGCTGGCCGCCCGGATGCTGCCGCTGACCCCGGTGGTCGATCTGATGCGACTCGGCCTGACCGGCGCTGCGGGCGACGGCCGCACCGTCGACTTCACCGGCTCGTTCGAAGCGGCGGTGCCGCCGGCCCTGGTGCTGGTGGCGTGGGTGGTCGCCGCCGGTTGGGCGGCGCGGCGGTGGTTCCGGTGGGAGCCGCGCCGTTGACCGGTTCGCCCGCCGCCGGCTGTCGGGTGTCCGATGGTCCACCCGGCGGGCGGGGCATGACACGGTGGGTTCCATGACCGGGTGGTGGCGCTGGTGGCGCGAGCGCGGCAGCGCCGAGCGCATGGACGCCATCACCCGGTGGCCGCTGTACCTGTTCTCCGCCACCGAGCCGGGGCTGGTGCTGCTGGCGATCAGCTCCCGGCCGGGTGCCTGGGGGCTGGCCGCCGGTGGGCTCCTCGTCGTGTCCGCGTTGCACGCCGTGGCCTGTGTGGTGCTGTTGCGCGCCGGGCTCGCGGCCCATCTGGGCGGGCGGCGGGCAGCGGCCCCGCTGGTCGCCGGGGTGGCCGCGGGCGCGGTCGTCCTGGCCGCGATGGGCACCGCCATCCCCGGGTTCGACGCCGATCCCGGCGGCGGTGGCATGCCGGTCACGCTCATCGTGACGATGATCGCCGGTGGCGCGTCAACCGCGGCGGTCGCGCCACTGCTGCGGACACCGTCGCTGCTCGCCTGCGTGGTGGTGGGCGCCGCCGGCTGCGCCCTGATCCAGGCCATGGTGGAAGCCGTGGCGCCGGCGGCCGACGTGGGCCCCGAAGTCACACCGCTCCAGGCGGCCGGGTACTACGCGTACCCGATTGTGCTGGTGGCGCTGACCTACCGGGTCTCGACCTGGATGCTCGGCGTGGTGTGGGAGATAGATCGGTCCCGGGCGGTCCACACCAGCCTCGCCGTGGCCGAGGAGCGGCTGCGGTTCGCCCGGGACCTGCACGACGTGCTGGGCCGGAACCTGTCGCTGATGGCCGTCCAGAGCGAGCTCGCCGCACGCCTGGCCGAGCACGGAGACGCTGCCGCGGCGGAACGCATGCTGGAGGTTCGCCAGGTCGCCCACGACTCGCTGCGCGAGATGCGCGCGGTTGTCGACGGCTACCGCCGGGCCGACCTGGGCGCGGAACTCGCCGGCGCCCGGGCGCTGTTGCGCTCGGCGGGGGTGGCCTGTCAGATCACCGGAGGTGTCAGCCAGGAGGCCCTCGACCGGGCGTTGCCCCCCTCCGCTCAGACCGCGTTGGGCTGGGTCGTCCGCGAGGCCACCACCAACGTGATCCGGCACAGCGCGGCCACCACCTGCACCGTCGACCTCGATGTGCGTGTCGGGCCCGGGCGCGCACGCACCGCGGTACTGCGGATCACCAACGACGGTGTGCCGCCGGCCGCGGCGGGCACCGCCAGCCAGCACGCCCCGCGACCCGGCGCGGCCCCGAACCCAGGGCCCGTCGCGGGGCCTGGGCCCAGACCCACGGCGGGCAGCGGCCTGGCCGGTCTGGGCGAGCGGCTCGCCGGCCTGCGCGGCGTTCTCAGCGTGGCCCGGGAATCCGGGGGCTGCTTCGTCCTGGAGGTTCGGCTCGCCGTCCCGGACGATGTCTCGGACGGCCCGGTCACGGCACCGGGACCCGCACCCACCGCGGCCGAGGCGCAGCCGTGATCCGGGTTCTGCTTGCCGACGACGAGAACCTCATCCGCGGCGCGCTGGCGGCACTGCTGGCCATGGAGGACGACATGGCGGTTGTCGCCCAGGCCGCGTCCGGGCCCGAGGCGCTGGCCATGGGACGGCTACACCGCCCCGACGTCGCGCTGTTGGACCTGCAGATGCCGGGCATGGACGGCATCGCCGTCACCCAGGCGATGCGCGCCGAGGTCCCCGGGTGCGCCAACGTGATCGTGACCAGCCACGGACGTCCCGGTTATCTCAAGCAGGCGCTCGCGGCGGGGGCGCGCGGCTTCCTTCCGAAGACCGTCTCCGCGCAGGTCCTCGCCGACGTGGTCCGGGCGGTGCACGGTGGCGGCCGCTACGTGGACCCGGAGCTGGCCGCGGAGGCGATCGCGGCCGGCGAGAGCCCGTTGACCTCGCGTGAGGCCGAAGTCCTCGAGCTGGCCGCCGGCGGCGCACCGGTCGAGGAGATCGCGGCCCGGGCCGCTCTGTCTCGGGGCACGGTACGCAATTACCTGTCATCGGCTGCCGCGAAGCTGGGCGCCGTCAACCGGCACGAGGCCGTCCAGCTCGCCCGCGCCCGCGGCTGGATCTGACCCGAGGCACCGCCGGCCGGGGATGAGCATCGAGGGAGCGGGTGGCCTGCCGCCTACGGGGCCACTACGGGACCGCAGCGGGGCCCGCTCGGCCAGTGGCTATTTCGGCGCCAATTTCCAGGCCAGTCGCTCGACGCGCGCCGAATGGCAGGGATACCGCGACGCCGGTATGCGGGCAGCGGGTCCGAGAACGCGCCGGGCGGACGTCCGCCACCGAAGCAGGACGGCGACGGTCTGTCTGGTGCTGGGCCTGGCATGCGCGAGCGCGTGGGCTATGGGAATCACACGCGGACCAGTGCCTGTAGTGTGCTGCCAGTGGTCTCGATATGGTCACGGGGTTTCCCATCAGATGGGCGGAGATCCTCGCCCTGTATCGATCGCGGAGGTCGTCATGGCGGAAGCGCCTGAGCGGCGGCGTTGGAGTGCGGCCGACGTTCCCGACCTGAACGGGCGGACGGCCGTCGTCACCGGCGCGAACTCCGGAATCGGCTTCGAGGCCGCCAGGCTGCTCGCCGGGCGCGGCGCGACAGTGGTGATGGCCTGCCGTAACCCGGTCAAGGCACAGGACGCCCTGGACACCATCCGGATCGCCGTGCCCGAGGCGGACGTCTCAGTACTGCAGATGGATCTCAGCTCGCTCACCTCGGTCCGCAAGGCCGCCGACGCGCTGGTCACGGAGCGCCCCGTCATCGACCTGCTCATCAACAACGCGGGCGTCATGTTGCTGCCCCAGGACAGGACCGAGGACGGCTTCGAACAGCACTTCGGTATCAACCACCTCGGCCACTTCGCCTTTACCGGGCTCGTCCTGGGAGCCGTGACGGCCTCCGACGCCGGCCGCATAGTGACGGTCAGCAGCAACGGGCACCGGATGGGAAAGATCGATTTCGACGACCTCGACCTGACCCAGAAGTACCGGCCGTTCCGGGCCTACGCCCGATCGAAACTCGCGAACCTGCTGTTCACCTATGAGCTGCAGCGCCGGCTGACGGCGGCGGGAAAATCGGCACGGTCCGTCGCCGCGCATCCTGGTGGCGCGAACACGGAGGTCGGAGGCAACCCCAGCCCGGTCCAGCGGAAACTCAAGAAGGTCGTCGACCACATCCCCAACCCCATCGTCCACTCGGCGTTCAAAGGCTCCCTGCCCCTTCTGCGCGCGGCGGTTGATCCATCGACGAGGGGTGGCGAGTACTACGGGCCGTCCGGGCTGCTGAAGATGACCGGCCACCCGGTCCTGGTCACCTCCAACGCCGCGTCGCGGGACACCGGGACCGCCGAACGTCTGTGGGAACTGTCCGAGCGGCTGACCACGGTGACCTACCCGCTCTGAGCGGCGCCGCGGCACCCGCCGGCAGCGGGCGACGGCGCGGCGGGCCCACTTCGCCAGGTTGCGACGTTTTTATACTTGGTATAAATTCGTCGCAGCCTACGGCGAGGAGCTCACATGTCGACTGACAGTGCGGCGTCGGGTACGGCACCCGAGTCGGGAAATCCCATGGAGAACCCTGCGTTCCTGACGGCTCCACAGGCCGTCTTCCCCGGGTTACGCGCCCAGCGCGCGATTTCGCTGGGCGAAAGGGGGGTACTGGTCACCCGGAGCGCGGACATCGCAACACTGCTCACAAACCCCGAGGTCTTCTCCTCCGGAGTCGGCGTGGCCCAGACGGGCACCGAGCGGCCGTTGATCCCCCTGCAGATCGACCCGCCGAAACACCGTGAGTACCGCAGGATCCTTGACCCGCTCTTCTCCCCGCAGCGCATGAAGGAGATGGAAGGGCCGATCACCGAGCTGGCCCGCGGCCTCGTCGATGCGATCGCCACCGAGAGTGAGGTGGACTTCGTACAGCAGTTCTCGCTGCGGTTCCCGTCGCAGGTCTTCCTCGCCCTGCTGGGGCTTCCGCTCGGCGAGCTCCCCACCTTCCTTGAAATGAAGGACGGCTTCATCCGGCCCGAGTCGATCACCGGGCGGCCTCGAGGCCACGAGGATTCGGTTGCCCTGTTGAAGACGACCGCGGCGTCGATCTACGAGTACTTCGACGCCGTCATCGCCGACCGGCGCTCCACCCCGGGCGAGGACATCGTCAGCCGCTTCCTGCAGACCGAGGTCGAGGGCGCACGCCTCAGCCACGAGGACATCCTCGACA
This sequence comes from Frankia sp. Mgl5, assembly GCF_023242985.1. NCBI lineage: Bacteria > Bacillati > Actinomycetota > Actinomycetes > Frankiales > Frankiaceae > Frankia > Frankia sp. Mgl5. Next base: position 46,175 of record NZ_JALKFY010000604.1, read on the forward strand.
TCTGTTTCCTTTTCCTCGTCGCCGGCCTGGACACCGTCTCGGCCTCGCTGGACTGCATGATGCTGCACCTGGCGCTCCACCCCGACCGGCGGCATGCGCTGGTGAACGACCCGACGCTGATTCCGAACGCCGTGGAGGAGCTGCTCCGCTGGGAGTCGCCGGTGATGATGGTGGCGCGATTCGCGACCCAGGACACCGAGATCGCCGGCTGCCCGGTGCGCAAGGGCCAGGTAGTGACCGGTCTGCTCGGCGCCGCCAACACCGACGAACGGGAGATCCCCGAGCCTGAGGCCGTCCGGTTCAACCGCGACACGAACCGGCACATCGCGTTCGGGCGGGGGCCGCATCGCTGCCTGGGCTCACACCTGGCTCGGCTGGAGCTGCGCATCGCCCTGCGCGAATGGCACGCCCGCATCCCCGACTACCGCGTTCCGGACGGCTTCCAGCCAGCCTTCACGACGACGATCCGCTCGCTTGTCGCACTCCCGCTCCAGCTCGACCCGTCCGCCTGAACCGGCGGACCTGATCGTCACGACCCCAGCCGCGGGCCTCGCCCGGTCGTCGACCGCGGCTCCCGCCAGCCGGTCCGGTCGGTGGTCGGTGGTTGGCGGTCGGCGGTCCGGCATGCTGAGGGAATGCGTGAAGTGAGCATCGACGGCGACGTTATCCGGCTCGGCCAGTTCCTCAAGCTCGCCGACGTCGTCGAGGTGGGTTCGGCGGTCAAGGCGGTGCTGGCCAGCGGGAGCGTCAGCGTCAACGGCGAGGTCGAGACCCGCCGGGGCCGCCAGCTGCGGCCAGGCGACGAGGTGACGCTGCCCGGCGAGCAGCTGCGCGTCGGCTGATCCATCCCCGTCACGACCCTGTCGCGACCCCGGCGCGGCCTGTCCGTCCGGATCGGCTGGCGTGCCCCGGCGATGCCGGTCGTCAGGACCCCGCGCCGGTGCCAGACCCTCGCGGGCAACGGGCTCCACTGCCCGCCCGCTGCCCGCAGGCTGTCCTGGTCCGCGCCCGTCGGCGGCGCCCGTTCCACCGGAGATGCCGCCAAAATTCGCATTCCCGCCATTAGTGACACAGGTCACCGATGGCCGACCCGAATGTGAGCGGCGCAACCCTGCAGTCGCGATCTTGCGACACCTTTCGGCCGCATTGTGTTCCAGGACACGGGCGTCGGTCACATTTTTCACGGTTCCCTACCGAGTGCGTCCGAGGTCACGTCGATCGGGCCCACAAGAACTCCGTGGTGCATGCACTATTAATTACGGCGGCTGAGATTTGACCGCCTCATCACCTGCCCCTTCTCTGCACCCGGGAGCCCGCCGTGCTGAACGCCATCCATGCCGCCACTCACTCCAGCGGGTACGAGAAGCCGGCCACCCGTCGCTCGGACAACCCCTGGCACTTCGGTTCCGAGGAGACCTTCCTGTCCCTTGGCGCCACCACCGCGCAGCCGGAGCGGCGGACGGTCCGCACCCGCCTCGACCTGGCCGGCAAGGCTGTCGAGCAGCGGCGTCCCATCCGTCGCCGGGTCCTGCGCTGGGCGCACTCGCACAGCTGATCGAGGCCGTACCCATCGGCACCAGATCACCGCTGTGTGCACCACGGCCCCCTGGCTGTGGGCATGAGGGCCGGCGGGAGAAACCATCAGCCGGGCATGTCGATAAACGGCCGGCGATGTGAAGAAAGCGCTGGAGGAAGTCCTCACAGAGGACGGCTGTTCATCCGGGAACTCATCGTGCAGCGTCCGAGAGTTCCCGGCGGCGTGACGCACCGGAGCAGCGTTACGTAGGCAACCTACGATCGCCGACATCACCGCTCGCGCCTGAACACCTGGCCGGCGAAGAGACCCGGATACCGACGGGCATCAAGCAGAACAACCGGCCGCGGCTACAACGGCGGTGACGAGGCTACCGCCCGCGATGGCGGCGGGCTGACCTTCACGGTGGACAGCGTCAGCTGCGGATCCGTCAGGCCAGGACCGTCACCGCGGGCTGACGCGTCAACCGTGCCGGGCTGGCCGAGCGAGCTCGGGACGATGCCGGTCGACCCGCTGCCGGCGGCGGGCGAGAAGCACGTCCGCGAGAGCGTCCGCGCGCTCCATGTCGTCGAGGGTCGCCCGTGATCGCCCGTCGACGGTGAGGATGGCGGCGAGCAGTTCGGCGGACAGTCTCGTCCGCGCCGCGACCCGGGCCACGCTCGGCGGCAGGCCGCTCGACGCCCGAGCGGACAGCGGGCGGGAATCATCGGCTACTCGCTGCGACGGAAACCGCTCGCCCGGCGCGACGGAGTCATCCTGGACGGTGCGAGGGCGTGGCCGGACTCCGAGGAGATCGAACATACATTCGATCCTGGCCGCGATAGATCATCCTGTCAAGTGCCGCGGCGCTGACCGGCCCGAATCGGTGCCGGCGCGGACGCTCACCCCGACAACGCGCCCGACATGTCACCCACCACTCACGGTCGGCACCACCTCGATGGCCAACGCCCTGGTCGACTTCGCCGCCCCGCAGGATCTCGCCGCCATCATGCAGGCCGTGCGGCCGCGCATCTGAGTTTCGCCACGAGCGGGCCGGCGGTCAGCGGCCAGGTGGGGAAAGCCAGCGGGTGCCCCGAGAGTCACGAGGAATGGTTCGCGGCCACCGCACGCGGCATGACCTCGACATTGGCGGGCGCCGCGAACATCGCCGCGATCTCGGCCTGGTATTTCGCCGCGATCTGATCGCGGCGGAGTTTCGCGGTGGGCGTGAGCTCGTCGGAGTCGAGCGGCCACTCGTGGCGCAGCACGTGAAACCGCCGGACCTTCTCCTGACGCACGAGCAGGTCGTTGGCCCGGGCGATCTGCCGCCCGACCTCGGCCAGCACCCGCGGATCGGCCGCGAGCTCGTCGACGTGCGTGAACGGGATCCCGTTCACGCCGGCCCAGACCGCGGCGGCCTGGGGGTCCAGGACGACGAGAGCACCCAGCGCCGGCTGGCCGTCGCCGAGCACGCACACCTGCCCCACCAGCAGCTGCGCCGCGAGCGCGAACTCGACCGCCACAGGTGAGACGTTCTCGCCTCCGGCGGTGATGATGAGCTCCTTCTTACGTCCCCGCAGCCGGACGTAGCCGTCGTCGATGGTGGCCAGGTCACCGGTGCGCACCCAGCCCTCCGCGTCGACGGCGGCGGTGGTCTGCTCGGGGTCGTCCAGGTAGCTCCGGAACGCGCTGCCGGCACGGAAGTGCAGCTCGCCGTCCGGCGCGACGCGCAGCTCGACGCCGGGCATCGGGCGGCCGACGCTGCCGAGGCGGTAGGCGAACGGGTCGACCGTGAGCATGCCGGTCGACTCGCTCAGCCCGTAGCCCTCGAACATCGGCACGCCGAGGCCGATCCACGCCGCGGTGAGCTGGGGGTTCGCGGGCGCGGCCCCGATCGCCCCGGTCAGCAGGTCGCCGAGCCCGAGGCGGGCGCGCAGCTCCCGGGCGGCGGGCCGCAGCTCCTCCCGTTGCCGGGCGAGCCGGGGTGGCACGTCCCCGCCGGTGAGCTCGAGCAGCGCCGCCTCCTCGCCGACCCGCATGGCGCGGGTGAGCCGCGTCGCGCGGGCCGGGTCGTCCATGGCGCCGATCCACTCCCGCAGGGAGATCAGGTATTTCTCCCACAGCCGCGGCGGCGCGAAGAAGAGGTGCGGCGGCCGGTCGATCAGCACCGATTCGACGTCCGCCGGGTTCGGGCAGGTGATGTCCTCCAGGCCCGCGTAGACGTGGAAGTACTGCGCGTAGAACCGGGTCGCGATGTGTGCCACCGGGAGGTAGCTGACCCAGCGGGCATTGGTCAGGTCACGGTCGAGCCGGCGCAGATAGCTCTCGCACTGCCAGATCACCGCCCTGTGATCCAGCATGACGCCCTTCGGGACGCCGGTCGTCCCCGAGGTGTAGATCACGGTGCACGGGTCGTCGGGGCCGGCGGTCGCGGCCCGCGCCTCGAGGTCGACCGGGTCGGCCGCGAGCAGGTCGTCCCAGCGGAGCACACCCGGCGGCACGTCACCGGCGGCCCCGCCGCCGAGGTTCTCGCCGCCGGCGGCCTCACTGCCGGTATCGCCGCTGCCGGTGGGAGCCGGGTCGATGACGACGACGTGCCGCAGGTCGGGCAGCTCGGCGCGCACGGCCAGCACCCGGGCGAGCAGCTCGCGTCCCTCGACGACGACGAGGCTGGCCCGGCAGTGCGCGGCGAGGTGACGCACCCGCTCCGCCGGCGACGAGTTGTAGATCGAGATAGGGCAGCCGCCGAGCAGGAGCACGGCGGAGTCGATGACGTGGAACTCCGGCCGCGGGTGCGTCATCAGCAGCGCCCGGTCACCGTGGCCGAACCCGAGACGCTCCAGCGCGCCGGCCATCCGCGCGACCTGCGCGCCGTACTGGCGCCACGTCCACGCCTGCCACTCGCCGTCGCGCATCCAGTGGATGCTCACCGCGTCCGGGCGGGAGCGGCACTGGCGGGCCAACAGCGTGGGGACGGTCAGGCCGGCGACCGCGGCCCGGATGTCCGCCGCCTCGTCGGCCGAGCCGACCACCTCGAAGGATGTCGTCGTGTCAGCCGCCATGTGGCGCCCGCTCCCATCGGTATGCACCCTTGCTCATGGCCCCGGTGACATCGTCAGGTCGCCGTTCGGCCGACCATTGTTCGCGCCGCCGCCGGCGACCGCACGTTCGACGAAGAGCCACCCGCCGCCAGCATTAGCAGGAGTGCCGGGGCCGACCAGAGCCCTGCCCGCTTCAACACCGTGTTCCTCCTGGACGTCGACGCCCAACCGCCCGAAGGAAAACAGATCTCCCCACCTTTGTCAATGAACGCTCACAAACCTGGCACGCCAATTTGATGCAGTCAGGGTTATTCTGGCGGTACGCCCGGATTATGATGCTTTCTTCCCGTCGATCCGATAGGCCGCACGGTCCTCCGCCCGGCCCTCCGCCCGGCCCTCCGTCCGACGACAGGGCCCTGGACCAGCGCACGAAGCGCCGCGGGGCGCCGGCGGACACCCCTCTCGACGAGCCGCCCGGTCCGGTAGGTAACTTGTTCTCCCCGCCGCCGCGCGCACCGATGCCGAAATCGATTCCCGGCGGTCACCGCGACGTCACCGCGACGGGGAACGTCACCGCGACAGCCATCGTCGAACGCATTTCGCAACCGCACTGTTCGGCTGCATTTCGCGACCGCAGGACGGCTTTCTCGACCGCCTTTAACGGCAGGTCTCCACCGATTCATCGGCAGCCATCCGGAAACGTGTCCCGCCCGCTTCTCGACCGTTCTTCCCCTCGCAGGGATGTCAGCGTGACATCACCTGCGGCTCATTCGGACGCAGACCCGCCCCGGCCTGTCGAGAGCTTCTTCCGGGCCATCAGCACAAAGGACGTCGACGGGCTCAGGGCCTGCCTCGGCCCCGCCTTCGAGATGATCGTCCCGCAACAGCCGGCCTGTGGCTTCCGGGGGCGTGACCAGGAGATCGCCACCCTGAACACCCTGTTCGAGACGCACCCCGGCTTCGCCGTCGAGATCCATCGGACGGCGGTCAACGGGGACGAGGTGCGGACCGAGACGACCGCGACCGCCACGGGGATGGAGATGGCGGCGGTCGTCATCTGGACCGTCGACCCGGCCGGCACCACGATCTCCAGCGGCCGCTACTACTCGGAGGCCGTCCGGCGGGAGGGGCCCGGGGATCACCGGGTTCATCCGCGGTCTCGGCCAGCCCTCGTAGGCGCCCCGGCGGCAGCGCGGCACGCGATTCCCGAGGTCAGACAATCCCGACACGCTTAACCTGATGGAAACCCTGCGCGCGGCTGAATCGGGGCATCTGAAACACCGGTCCGGGGCAGCGGCGGCGCCCCGGACACCGTCGCGGAACTCCTGGCAGAATTTGCTGGAACCGTTCGCGCACGCGGACTGGAACCGGCGCCACGCGAGTGGCGCCACACGGCGGATCGCCGGGCCGGCGAACCGCCGGTCCGCGCGGCGGGAGGAGGTGGGCGGTGACCGGGGCCGAGCGGGCCGACGCCGCCCGTAATCGCGCGGCGATCCTGGCCGCGGCGGCGGACCTGTTCGACCGCGAGGGGGCCGAGGAGGTGTCGATGAACGACATCGCCGAGGCCGCCGGGGTCGGCAAGGGCACCGTCTTCCGAAGGTTCGGCGACCGCACCACCCTGGTCGAGGCCGTCCTGCAGCCCCGGGCGAACGCGCTGGGCCAGCGCGTCGAGCACGGGCCGGCGCCGCTCGGCCCCGGTGGCAGCCCGGCCGAGGCGCTGAGCGCCTACCTCGACGCCCTGCTCGACTTCGTGGTGGCCAACCGGACCCTCATCCGGGCACTCGAGCACCGCGGGCCGAACGCCTACTACTCGAACCCGTCCAGCCGGTACTGGATCGCCGAGCTCGCCCGGCGCCTCGCGGCCGTGCGGCCCTGGGAGGACACCGACTATCTGGCGCACGTCCTGTTCACCGCGCTGCGTGCCGACGTCGTCGACTACCTCGTCGCGGCCCGCCAGATGTCCCTCGATCGCGTCCGCGCCGGTCTCCACAACCTGGCCGGAGTGTGACGTCCGAGCTGTCGATGATCACCCGGAGAGGACGGGCCCAGGACCCGGAAGTCGAAACTGCCGATGTTCGGGAGACGCGCGGGACGCGCGAGACGCCGCGATCCCGGGAAACGCGCGCTGAACGCCGTCGGCGGCCAGTTAGCCGGCGTTTTATCCGGTCGGATGCGCCCCTCGGGGCACCTCCGGGGCGGGCTGACGGCCGCCAGGTTCACCGCGCTGGTCACCGTGGGCGCGGTGGCGGCGCTGACTGCCTGCTCGGCGTAGCCCGGACGGCGCGTCCACGGTGGTGAACGACGGTTTCCTGCGGGCCAGCCACCGCGAGTCGCACACGTCACCGACGCCGGTGACCGCCGGGGAGCCCACCGCCTTCGAGGTCGGCATCCGGCCGGTCCACCACCGCTTCGCCGCCGGCCACCGCATCGGTGTCCGGGTCTCCGGCGGCGCCGCCGACGTCCTCACTCCCGACGCGAGCCCGGTCGACGTGACCGTCAGCACCGGCCCTGGAACCTCCACCCTGATCATCCCGGCTGTGCCCGAGTAGGGCGGACCCGGCGGCCGGGCGCATGGTCGGGGCTGCGTCGGCGTCCCGCACCCGCAGCGCGGCGAGCAGCCCGAGCGCGGCCAGCGCCGCGGCGACGGCGAACGCCCACCTGAAGGAGCCGGTGTCGCCGACGCCCGACCCGCCGCCGGACCCCGTGGCGGCGGGTCGGGCCAGGCTGAGCGCGGTGGAGACCAACGCGACGCCGATCGCGGAGGCGAGCTGGCGCTGCGCGTTGAACAGCGCGGAGGCCTGGGCCGTCGAGGCGGCGGAGATGGTGGCGAAGGCCGCGGTCTGGGCCGGCATCATCACGAAGCCGATACCGAAGCCGACCCCGAACAGCAGCGCGCGCAGCGGCCAGAGGGATCCGGCCGAGTCGAGAAAGCCGAGGGCGAGCGTCGAGGCGGCCGCGAAGACCAGGCCGCCGGCCATCAGCCGGCGCGGCCCGACCCTCGGGTAGAGGCGCCCGGCGATCTGGGTGGCGGTCAGCACACCCAGGGCCTCGGGGAAGACGACCAGCCCGGAGGTGGTCGCGCTGGCGCCCCGCACCGTCTGCATGAGCTGCGGGACGAGGAACAGCACGCCCATGAACGCCATGAACGCGATCGACAGGGTCAGGCTGACGGTGCGGAACAGGTCGTTGCCGAGTAGCCGCAGGGCCAGCAGCGGCTGGGTGCGGCGCAGCTCCCACCACATGGTGGCCCCGGTCGCCAGGAGCCCGACCCCGGCGGCCGTGAGGGTCCCGGCCGACAGCCAGCCGTGGTCCGGCCCGACAGACAGCGCGTAGAGGACGAGGGCGAAGCCACTCGCCGAGAGCACGAAGCCCGGCGCGTCGAAGCGGCCGGTACCCGGCACCCGGGAGCCCGCCAGGAACGCCAGGCCGAAGCCGAACGCGGCGATCCCGATCGGCACGTTGACCAGGAACACCCAGTGCCAGGACGCCTGGTCGGTCAGCACCCCGCCGAGGATCGGGCCGGCGGCCGGCGCGACGACGGTGGGCACGATGAGAATCCGGGCCGCCCGGGCCCGTTCCGCCGGGGGGTAGACCCGGTAGAGCATCGCCATGCCCACCGGGGTGAGCAGGCCACCGCCGACGCCCTGCAGCACCCGGAAGACCACCAGCTCGGTGAGGCTGCCGGCAAGCCCGCACAGGGCGGAGGCCGCCGTGAACACGCCCAGCGCGGCGAGGAACACCGGCCGGCTGCCGAACCTGTCCGCGAGCCAGCCCGAGGCCGGGATGGAGACGGCCAGGCTGACCAGGTAGGCGATCACGACCTCGTCGATCGACCCGGAGCTCGCGCCCAGGTCGGTGGCGATGGAGGGGAGCGCCACGTTGACGATCGTGGTGTCCATGATCGTGATGAACATCGTCGCGACGAAGAGGGTGGCGACGACGACGCGTTGGCTCGGGCGGCGGTCAAGGGGGACGTCCATGCCGACTCCTTCTGTCCCGCCGCGGCCGAGGTGGGACAGGGCTTCGGCGTCAGACGTCACGGGCCGACATCATCCGGCCCTCATAGTGAGGCAACCTCACTATGAGGGTGGATGGGAGAGTCGTCAACCGAGACGGCGGGTGGGGGCGCTCACCACCACCCGCCGCCCGGGGGGGCTCAGTTCCCCTGGCCGTTGGCGCAGAGTCGCTCGCGCACCACCTGGAACGCGTCACCGGCCGGATTGACCTGGACGAACGCGGCGCACTGGAGCGGGGTGGTCGGGTTGGTGCGCAGGTTGGTCGGCTCGATGAGGCCGCCGGCGTCGTAGTCGGTCACGTTGCGCAGCGCGCTGATGAAACCCGCGCGGGTCGGGCAGTCGCCGGCCAGCTCAAGGCCGCGCACGAACATGTCCGCGTAGATGTATCCGTACATGGCGAACTTCTCTTCGGGCTGGACGGCCTGCGGCGCGAAACGGGTCATCGCGTCGCGGTAGCGGTCGATGGCCGGCCCGCCCGCCTCGAACGGGTGGAAATAGACGGGGAAGGAGACCCCGCGCAGCGCCGGCCCCATCGAGGCGAGCACGCCGCGGTCGTACCCGCTGGTCGAGACGGTCGAAGTGAGAGCCAGGTTCGCCTGGCGGGTGGCCTGCACGATGGCGGCCAGGTCGTCCGCGGTGGTGAAGCCCATGAGCGCGTTCGCGCCGCTGCCGGCGATCTGCTGGGCCACCCGCGCCGGGCTGTCGACGCTGGCCGCGAAGGGAATCAGCGGGGCCACCTGCAGACCGACGGACTCGAACGCGCGGCGGTACCGCCCGGCGACCTCCTCGGTGAACGCCGACCCCCCGGTGCTCACCATGGCGACCTTCGTTCCGCCGTTGGCCTGGAAGTACCGGCCGATCGTCTCCGACGCCGCGTCGTACAGGTGCGCGAAGACATTCGGGTACTTGGCGTAGGAGGGCTGGGTGAGACCGACGTACGGAACTCCCTCTTTTTCGAGATTGTCGAGGGAGCCACCGATCGAGGAGGTCACTCCCACCAGGCCGAAGGTGGAGCTGCTGAGATCCTGGGTCACCCGCACGTTCGTGGACGAGGAGGCCGCGTCGTCCCGCCAGTCGTAGATGACGCGGCGGCCGTTGACCCCGCCCTCCTCGTTGGCCAGCCCGATCCTGGCGTCAACCCCCAGGCGGGCCGACGAGAGCGCCTCGCTGCCCGTGCCCGTGTCGGAGAAGACGAAGCCGAACTTGACCTGGTCGGCCGTGACTCCGGGGCTGTCGCAGGGACCGTTTGCCCCGGCTCCTGCTCCCGATGCCGAGCACCCTGTCAGGGCACCCACGACGATCGCGGCTACCAGGGATAACGGTCCGACCACTCCAGCCTTACGCATACAGGTCCCCCTATGAGCGCGTGGACGAACGCACGCGGCGATGTCGTGCGCCGTGGAGGCCTTCCTCACTGGGCCGCCCACGGCACCCAACCCTCGTGCATAAGCATTTCATTAGCGAAGTTTGAGGATCGTAGCCGCTACCCCCAGGACGCCAAATATGGGCCCTGACCTGCACAGACCTCGTCACGCAAAGCACAATTCGCAGCCCTGGGCCGGCGTCGGCGCGATGTGCACACAAGGCGCTTCCGGCCGTGTCGAACCATCCCCAATCCGTCCGAAACGGTCGGAAACAATCACGATCACAAGGCGTCGATCTCGCGCCTGGTCACGGGACGACTACCGGCCACCTGACACCGCGGCCCGTCTGGCCTGCCTCGCGTCTCGTGACGCGACTCGGGCCGACGACCGCGGTTCAGGGGATCTGTCAGCGGCCGGAGCCCGCCGTCGCGGCCTGCTCCCAGATCTGGCGGGACACCGCCTGCGGATCGGCCGCGAGGCGGGACGGCACGTCCCAGATGCGGGTGATCGCCTTGCCCGCCCGGTAGGCCGGCCATCCGGGGTCGCCGGTCGCGGCGAACGAGATCCAGGCCGAGCGCATCTGCTCCGACAGGTCGACAACCCCGGCCGGAACGGGATTGCCCAGCAGCATCGACGACATCGTCCCGACGAAGTTGCCGAACGTGAGTGGAGTGTCGATGCCGTGGCAGGCGCCGAGCGCGCCCGCGAAGGCGGGACTCTGCCAGGCGAACTCGTAGCAGTAGGCGCGGCCGGGATGGTTGCCGACGCACCACAGCGAGGGCATCCGGAAGGCGCCGTCGGAGAGGATCATCGCGTTCAGGTCGGCATCGGACAGATCCGGGTGGGCCGCCCGGTAGGCACCGGCCGCCGAGGGCGGCAGGCCGACCGTCACCGCGGTCGCCGCCGGATCGGCGTCCGCCATGCCGGCCGTGACGGCGAACAGCCGGTACTCGTCACGGGTGGAGCCGGCCACGAGATCGACCTCGCCGCGCAGCCGCCGCCACGGCAGACCGGGGACGAGCTCCCCACCCAGGACCGGCCCGTACGGCGTGATCTGGCCTTCCTCACGCTGAACCGCGTGGATGGCCTCGGGGCGCACGGCTGCCAGGTCGCTGGCGGTGGCGCGCACCCCGAGGGCCGCGGCGATGCGCTCGGAGGTCGCCCGGGCGCGCTCCGGGGTGAGGAAGCCACCGGCGACGCTCTGGGCGATCGCGCGGTTGAACAGCCCCCGCCCCTCGTCCGCCGCCACCAGCACGGCCACCGAGGTACCGCCCGCGGACTGGCCCATGATCGTCACATTGCCAGGGTCGCCGCCGAACTGCGCGATGTTGTCCCGCACCCAGTGCAGCGCGGCCAGCTGGTCGAGCAGGCCGCGGTTGAGCGGCGCGTCGGGCAGCCAGCCAAAGCCCTCGAAGCCGACCCGGTAGTTCACGGTCACCACGACCGCTCCCCCGCGGGCGAGCGTCGCGCCGTCGTACTCGGGCTGGCTGGCGGAGCCGATCAGGAACGCGCCGCCGTAGAACCACACCAGCACCGGAAGACCACCGCCGGTGGGATCGGGCGTCCACACGTTCACGCTCAGGCAGTCGGTGCCGTCGCCGGGATGCCACAGCGACTCCGACCCTCCCATCCACGAGGTCTGCGGCGGGCTGGGGCTGAACCTGGTGGCGTCCAGGGTGCCCGTCCACCGCTCGGGTAAGCGGGGGGCGGCGAAGCGGGCGGGGCCGTCCAGCGGGGCGGCGTAGGGGATCCCGCTGAATACCGCGATGCCATCGAGATAGTCGCCCCGGACGTGACCGGCCGCCAGGCGCCTTACAAGGTTCATGTGAAGCCCCCCAGGACGTTGCAGGTGCGCCCGGGAGACGGCTGTTCCACCCGGGACATCGGAAGTCTCGCGCGTGACCTGCACCTTTGCGCCCATTGCCCTGGTGTCGGCGCAATCGACCAGCACCAAATATGGGCAAACAGCACGAAAAGTTCAGCCGACGGCGGAGATGACAACCTCTCCGCGCGAGGTGTGACCAAGAACCCACCGGTCGTACACGGACATCACGTCGATGTGCGTGATACATATAGTTGTACTGTACAGCTAATCTTGGGGTGCACATGGACGCCAGCGAAGTCTCGAACGGAGCGAGCCCGGGCCCCGGCCCGGACTCCGGAGCCGGGACGGACGCTCCGTCACGAGCCAGCGCCGTCGTCGCCGTCCTGGCCGCGGTCGGCGTCGTGGTCTCGCTCATGCAGACGCTGATGGTGCCGCTGATCCCGGTGCTGCCGAAGCTCCTGCACACCAACGCGGGCGACGCCTCCTGGGCCATCACGGCGACCCTGCTCACCGGGGCCGTCGCGAACCCGGTCTTCGGCCGGCTCGGCGACCTCTTCGGCAAGCGGCGCATGCTGCTGCTCTCCGGCTACATCCTCGTGGCCGGCTGCCTCGTCTGTGCCCTGAGCGACTCCCTGGTGCCGATCGTGGCCGGCCGGGCCCTGCAGGGCCTCGGGCTGGCGATCATCCCGCTGGGCATCAGCATCATGCGTGACCTCCTCCCGTCGAAGCGGCTGATCCCGGCCATGGCCCTGATGAGCTCGTCGCTCGGCATCGGCGGCGCGCTGGGCCTGCCGATCGCGGCGATCGTCGCGCAGAACTTCGACTGGCACGTGCTCTTCTGGGGCTCGGCCATCGCCACCCTGGTCCTCGTGGGGCTGGTGACGATCGTGGTTCCCGAGTCCCCCGTCCGGGGCTCCGGCAGCTTCGACCTGCCCGGCGCGGTGGCCCTCTCCGCGGGCCTCGTCGCGCTGCTGCTCGCCGTGTCCAAGGGGAGCACCTGGGGCTGGAGCAGCGGCACCACCCTGGGGCTGTTCGGGGGCGCGGTCGCCGTCCTGCTGGCCTGGGGCCGGTGGGAGACCCGCACGAAGGCCCCGCTGGTCGACCTGCGCACCTCGACCCGGCGCCCGGTGCTCCTGACGAACCTGTCCTCCACCGTGCTGGGCTTCGCGATGTACGCGATGTCGCTGATCTGCCCGCAGATCATGCAGCTGCCGAAGGCCACCGGACACGGCCTCGGTCAGTCACTGCTCGCCACCGGCCTGTGGATGGCGCCGGCCGGGCTGATGATGATGGTCGTCTCGCCCTTCGCCGGGCGCCTGATCACGGCCCGCGGGCCGAAGACCGCCCTGCTCTCCGGCACGGCCGTGATGACCGTCGGCTACGTCGCCGCGCTCGGGCTGATGGGCAGCCCCGCGGGCGTCATGGTCATCGCCTGTTCGATCAGCGCCGGCGTGGGCCTCGCCTACGCGGCGATGCCGACCCTGATCATGGCCTCGGTGCCCGCCTCCGAGGGCGCCGCCGCCAACGGTCTGAACACACTGATGCGCTCCATCGGGACGTCGACGTCCAGCGCCGTGATCGGCGTCGTGCTGGCGAACATGACCATCTCCTTCGGGACGGCGCAGGTCCCGTCGCTGACCGGCCTGCGCGTCGGCTTCCTGATCGGCGCCGGCGCCGCACTGGTGGCCTTCCTGGTAGCCCTCGCCATCCCGGCCCGCAAGTCGGCCGCACCCACCTCCGTCGTTCCCGACCAGCGCAGCCCGCACGACCGGCCGACCGAAGCTGTTGAGGCCGCCGAGGCCGTGGGGGCCCGCGGGGGCGAGCCCGGGGACGAGACTTATGCAGGTCAGGGCGCGTCTCTCGGCTCCGGGCTCAGTACACACAGTTCGGAGCAGACGGGGCCACGGTAGGCGGCGCGGGAACAGGTGGCGGATTCGTCCCGGTGGCCGCCGGTGCCGCTGTTGTCGTACCCGTCGGCGGCGTCGCGGCCTGGGATGGGGCGTCGGTCAGGCCGCCGAAGGACGAGCCGACGATCAGGTGGACGCCGTCGATGGAGGTGTCGGGGAGCAGTTCCGCATCCGGGATGTACGCCCCCAGCCGCTTCGCGGCTGTTTCTCCGCCGGAGCCGTACAGGATGCGGGACGTCGCGTGGCTGCCGGCGGCATCGCCCGCGACCACGGCAGGAATTCCCTTCGCGGTCAGCTGCTTTACGGTACGCGCCGCCATCCCGGCGATCCCGCTCCCGTTGAGGACCGAGATCTTGACGGGATCGGCGGCGTCGCCTCCGACATCCGCGGAATCCTCGTCGAAATCGCCGCCGAGCGGCGCGAAGAGGGCCTTGAGATCAGCCGGGTTGTAGCCCTGCACCTCTCCCACGCCGGGAACGAGGCCTTTGTCGTTGTCTGCGCCCTCGGCGCGGGTGAGGGTGTGGATGGGCAGGGTCTGCATTGCGAGAGATCCGCTGGAGATCCCCTGCAGCCGGGAGGCGAGTTTGCGCAGGTCGAGCATGTCCGTGCCCTTGTCGAAGGTGAGTGCCGAGGTCACGCTCGAGAGCAGGCCTTCGAGCCTGACCGGGTTGGCCAGCACACCGCCCCGCGTTATTTTGGTGACAACGGCTCCCATGAAATGCTGCTGACGCTGGATGCGGCCGCTGTCCCAGCCCGGTAGCGCGTAGCGCTGGCGGACGAATGCCAGCGCGTTCCGGCCGTCGAGTGTGACGGTTCCGGGGCCACCGACGAACCCGCTCATCGGGTCGTTCGTGTTGGTACTCCAACGGCCGTCTATTTTCTCGCGAACATCGGACCGGAGAATGCAGACGTCCACACCGCCGATCGCGTCGGTGATTTCCTTGAATCCCTCGAGGTCTATCGAGATGTAGTGGTCGATGGGCACGTGGGTCAGCGACTTTACGAGCCGTACCAGAAGGGACGGCCCGCCCTTCGAGAGCGCGGAGTTGAACTTGTCCTTGCGGGCGCGGCGGGCGACGCCGTCGGCGTCGGTGTATTCCGGGATGAGAACGTAGGTGTCACGGGGGAAGGAGACCATGGTTACCTTGTTGTCCTCGCCGACGTGCGCGAGAATCGTCGTGTCCGACCGCTGGCCGGGAGCGTCCCCGTAGGCGCCGCCGGTGCCCGCGCGGCTGTCGGTCCCCACCAGGAGAAAATTCGTGGCTTCTCCGCCGGACGGCGAGCGGTCGCCGCCCAGACCTCCGATCGACACCTTGTTGATTTTGTTGTCAAAGTAGGTGTACGCCGCCCAGCCGCCCGTCGCGCCAACGAAGACCACGACGGAGACCAGCGCGCCGAGTACACGGAACAGGCGGTCGGACGGGGTCCGTCGTGGTGGACCGCCACGGAGGTCGAAGGGCAGACCATCCCGCTCAGCCGGCGTTTTCTCCCGCGCCGACGCACCTACTCCCACCCGCACTCAACCTCCCTGGCCGAAAAATGCAGAAGCAAGCCACGCGACGAGAACGAGAACGAGAACGAGAACGAGAACGCGTCGGTATCGGTCTCGAGCGGCACCACAGGCCGAGCACCGACGAAAGGTAACGATCGATATCGTAGCCCATGTCGGATTCACCCTCTTCCCGGGGCCGGGAATTTCCACTGCCCCAGCCCTCGGCCGAAGCAATGACCGTGCCAGGTGTTTGACCTGCGAAAACAGAAACAGAAAGCACCTGCCCCCACCATCTGACCCGCGCGGGTATCCACTGGTCATGGAGACCACGCTCCCCAGCACGGTCTACGGGCACATCAGACGACCCGCGACACCCAGAAGTATCTCTCCGTGCACACTCGCGCGCACAAAGTCTCCGGGTGAGTGATGGGCCGCGTTCCGTCGACCAGGACATCCAGGCGTGCTTATGCTCTGAGCTGAATATTGATTAACGGCTAGGTATGGCGGTGGCTGCATGTACGCGGAGTCCGGCCAGGGCAGGGCATGGGAGCGCTTCGGCTGCGGGCGCTGTCCCGCCCCGGGGCTTGGGCAGCTCGCCCCGGAGTTCGGGCGGGCGGCGTCATGACTCGGCGGCCGCTTGCGGGACTGCAGGTCGTGGAGTGTGCGAGCTTCGTCGCCGGGCCCACCGGCGGGATGACGCTCGCGCAGCTCGGGGCCGACGTGATCCGGGTCGACCCGATCGGCGGCGGCAGCGACTACCAGCGCTGGCCGGTGGCACCCACCGGCGAGAGCTACTACTGGACGTCCCTCAACAAGGGGAAGCGGTCCGTCGCGGTCGACCTGCGTTCCGGCGCGGGCAAGGAGCTGGTCACAGCTTTGATCACCGCGCCGGGGCCGGATCGCGGTGTCCTCGTCGACAACGTCGTCGGGCGGCGCTGGATGTCCTACGACACCCTGGCCGCCCGCCGGCCCGACCTCATCCACATGCGCGTCCAGGGCTATCCGGACGGGCGGCCCGCCGTCGACTACACGGTCAACGCCGAGGTCGGCCTGCCGGGAATCACCGGTCGGGAGGAGGGCGGCGCCCCGGTCAACCATGTGCTTCCGGCCTGGGATTTCATCACCGGGCTGACCGTGTCGACGGCGGTTCTCGCCGCGTTGCGCGACCGCGACCGCACCGGGGCCGGGGCGTTCGTCGAGCTGGCGCTGTCCGACGTCGCGCTCAGCGGTGTGGCGAATCTCGGCTGGCTGTCGGAGGCCGCGGCCCGCGGGACCGAGCGGCCCAGGCACGGCAACCACGTCTACGGCAGTTTCGGCGTCGATTTCACCTGCAGCGACGGCAACCGGGTGATGGTGGTGGCACTCACCGAGGGCCAGTGGGCGGCGCTGTGCTCGGTGACCAAGACCGGCGAGGTGTTCGCCGCGCTCGAAACGGCGCTGGACGCCGACCTGGCCCACGAGGCCGACCGGTACCGGCTGCGCGAGACCATCGCCGCGGTGCTGCGTCCCTGGTTCGCGGCCCGTGACTACCAGCAGGTCAGCAACGAGCTCGACGCCGCCCGCGTGCTGTGGGGCCGGTACCGGGGCATGTCCGACGTCGTCGCCGCGCACGCCGCGGACCCGATCCCGCTGCTCGCGGAGGTCCGGTTGCCGGCTCACGAGCCGTCCTCGGGAACCGTCACGGCGATCACGGCGCGCTCGCCGATGCGCTGGGACGGCGAGTACGGCGCGCCCGGTGAGGCACCGCGCCTCGGCCAGGACACCGCGCCCGTCCTGGGCGAGATACTCGGCCTGACGGATGCCGAGATCGGCCGGCTGATCGACACCGGCGTGATCGCGCCTCCGCCCACCGGCACCGGCGCGGCAGGTCCGGCGTCCGGATCAGCCGGGGCCGGCGGGGCGAGTGAGACGACGGGACGGGCGGGATGACGATCGGATCGGTCGCCGAGGGGCCGTACTTCGACGAGCTGGCCGTCGGGCAGCGGTTCCGCTCCGCGCCGGGGGTCACGCTGACCACCGGCCTCGCGGACGTCCACCGCTCGATCGTCGGCGGCCGGCTCGCCCTGGCCCTCGACACCGCGCTGTGCGCCGAGGTGACCGGCGCCGCGGCGCTCGCCCCGCCGAACGTCGTCTGGGACGTCGCCATCGGGCAGTCCACGGTGGTCACCCATCACGTGAAGGCCAACCTGTTCTACCGCGGGCTGGTCTTCCGCCGCGCCCCCGAGATCGGCGACACGCTGCGGACGTCCACCGAGGTCGTCGCACTGCGGCAGAACAGCGTCCGGCCCGGGCGCCGGCCGACCGGGCTGGCGGTGCTGCGCATCACCACCGTCGACCAGCTCGACCGGCCCGTCCTGGACTTCTGGCGGTGCGCGATGCTCCCGCTGCGCGACCCCGAGCGGACCACCGGTCACCACGACGACATCGACGCCATCGGGACGACCGGCGCCGCCGGGACGACCGGGACCGGGCCCGGCCCGGCGGCGCTCGGGGCCGTCGTCGAGGGCTGGGACCTCGGGCGCTTCGCGGCCGCGACCGAGGGGGCGGGCTTCGCCGATCTCAAGGTCGGGCAGAGCTGGCGGGTCGGCGGCGGCGACGTCGTGTCCGGCGCCCCCGAGCTGGCCCGGCTCACCCTGAACATCGCCCAGGTGCACCACGACACCCGGGCCGGCGGCGGGCGCCGGCTGGTCTACGGCGGCCACACCATCGGCCTCGCGTTCGCCCAGGTCACGCGGGCGCTGCCGCGGCTGGTCACCGTCGCGGGCTGGCACGGGTGCGACCATGTCGGCCCGGTGTACGAGGGCGACACCCTGCGCAGCGACGTCACGGTGGAGGACCTCACCCCGCTCGCCGCGGGTGGCGGCCTGGTCAGCCTGCGCTCGCGGGTCCGCGCCGACGGCGAGCCCGGCGACGGTGGACCCGGCCAGGAACCCGACCGGGACGTCCTCGACTGGCGCTTCGTCGCGGTCCTGCCCTGATCGACGCGCCGGCCGCTCCGGCGCGGTCATGAGGGCCCGCCCGCCGGGGTGGCAGGTGTCTCGATCGGGCAGTCGTCAAGGATGGTCATGCAGTAGCTGGCGCGGCTGACCTTCCAGCCGCCCGCCGTGTGGATGACCTTGCCGCTCGTGGAGTACGAGCGGGGCTCGTCCCACTGCCCGGTGAACGGCCTCAGAATGGTCGGGTCGGTGAAGTTCAGCGTGAACGAGGCCACGGCGTGCTCCGGGTCCCGCAGCACCACGTCCTGCACGGTCACCCGCAGGGTGTGTGCGAACCCAGGATGGTTTGCGAGGAAGCGACTCCTGGTCTCGGCGAGGCCCGGCCCGTTCTCGACCGCCGCGAGCGCCCGGTCCGCAGGCCCGTCCATGGTGTACGCCCGTGTGACGGCCTCGCGGACGGCCTGCTCGGTCCTCGGGTCGAGCGTCGGCCGGGCTCCGACCACCAGCCCGTCAGCGACCCGGCGCAGTTCGTCCTCGGTGAGAGGAGTGCCGGCGGCCACCTCGATGAGCAGCCCGTCCTGCTCGGCCCAGACGAGGGCGAACTCCCCTTTGGGGTCCATGCGGGTGAACACGGCCGGCCGGCCCCGGACCGTCGTGCGGGCGAAGGTCCGCGCCGGCTGCACGCCGCGCATGCTCGACTCGACGGCGTCGAGGGTCGGTACCGGCCCCCAGCTGACCGTGACCATGACGAACGCCATCTGCTCACCCATCATCGCGTTGAAGGACGAGCTGTAGGCGGTGGTGTCCGGGGTGGGCTCGCCGGTGCCAGCACCGCTCGCGTCCTCCTCGAAAGTCATCCCGGCGGGTATCCAGGTGATGCCGACGCCCCCCACGTCCCGACCAGGCCCCAGCCCGGAACCCGGACCGGCGGTCGGGGCGGACGTCGGCCCGGCGGCCGGACTGGCGGTCGGTGACGGGCGGGCCGGCCTGACCTCGACGGTGTCGGAGTCCGACCGGGCCAGGCCCAGACCCGTGGGGATGGCGACCACGAGCACCGCCACCGCCGCGGCGAGCGCGGCCCGCCGCCTGCGCCGACGCAGGCGGAACCGCTCGCGCACCAGGCGGACGGTGTCCGGGCGGGCCGTGACCTCGGCCGTCACGGCCCGCAGGGCAGCCCGTAGATCCCGTTCGACGTCGATGGTCACGGAGTCCTCCTTTCCGCCGGCAGGACGTCGTCGAGGTGCGCGCTGGCCCGCAGCCGGGCGAGGCCGCGCGAGGCCTGGCTCTTGACCGAGCCGACGCTGCAGCCGAGCACGGCCGCGACCTCCGCCTCGGGCAGGTCGTCGAGGTAGCGCAGGACCAGCACCGCGCGTTGTCGCACGGGCAAGGTCATCAGGGCACGGACGAGCTCGTCGCGCACCGACAGCCGGTCGGCGTGGTCCGGCAGGTTGACCTGGTCCGGCAGGCCGATCTCGATGTCCGGGCCCCACGGCACCTCGCGGATCCGGAACCGGCGCCACCGGCTGGCCGCCGCGTTGACCAGCGCCCGGCGCACGTACGCCTCCGGGTGCCCGGCGGACACCCGCGCCCAGTGCCGGTAGGTGCGCTCCAACGCTCCCTGGACCAGGTCCTCGGCCGCCCCCCGGTCGCCGACCAGCAGCACGGCGCAGCGCACCAGTCGATCACCCGTGCGTGCGACGAACTCCTCGAACGCCCGCTCCTCGCGTTCCAGCACCCGATACGTCCCTTCCGTGCTCCTGCCCTCCTGAACGCCGCCGCCCGCCGCCAGGTTGAGTGCGGCCACGAAAAGGCCTGCGGGACAGGGAACGCGGCACGGACACGGGACACCGAGCGCCGGCCCCACGGGCGACGACGGTGTCCCTGCGTGGCGCTCCGGTGGCACTTTCGGGTGAACCCGATCAGGTACTCGTTGCCCACGGGCAGACCGGACGATAGCGTCCAAAACGCACCAAAGCTTGACAAGGGGAGGGGGTGGGACAACAGACCAGCCGCACTGCGCTGGTCGATTACGCGAGGAGATTCGCGCATGAGATTTGTCGGCTCCTGGAAACGCCGCGCTTTGGCGCTCGCCGTCGCCGCGACAGCCTGCACCCTCGGCGGTGGCATCGTTGCCGGGCCCGCGCAGGCGGCCACCTGTTCCGACGTTGAGGTCGTGTTCGCCCGGGGCAGCGGTGAGCTGCCCGGCCTGGGCATCACCGGCGGCCCGTTCGTCAACGCCGTGAAACAGAACCTGCCCGGCAAGACGGTCGCCTCGTACGCCGTGAACTACGCCGCGGACTACGCGCAGACGTCGGCCGGCCCTGGGGCCACCGACATGACCCGGCACGTGAAGGCGACCGCGGCCGCCTGCCCGAACACGAAGTTCGTGCTGGGCGGGTACTCGCAGGGCGCCAGCGTCACGGACATCTCGATCGGGATTCCGACGTTCCTCGGCGTGGGCGAGACCATTCCGAAGGAACTCGCCCCGCGGGTCGCGGCGGTGGTCGTGTTCGGCAACCCGCTGGCACTGACCGCCGGTAAGATCACCACGGCGAGTCCGCTCTACGGCCCGAAGGCCAAGGAGTACTGCAACCTCGGCGACCCTGTCTGCGCCTCGGGGTTCAACTTCTTCGCGCACATCATGTACGGGTTCGACGGAAGCGCCGCCGACGGCGGGAAGTTCGCCGCGTCGAAGGTCCTCGCGCTGAAGTGATCCTGCGGTAACCGCAAGCCGGCCCGCCGGGACGGAACAGCGTCGTTCCGTCCCGGCGGGCGAACCGGGGGCGGTCAGCCCCCGTCGCGAAGCGACTGCTACCAAGTCGCGGGCCAGTGCTCCGGTTTTCAGGGCGGGGGTGAGGGCCCGCACGGGAGGGCCGCCAGGCCCGGGCGTGCTCTAGACCGAACGGGTCTGCTGCTCGATGTACTGACGGAGCACGGTCAGCGGCGCACCACCGACGGACCCGGCGAGGTAGGAGCCCGACCGCAGCCGGTTCGCTCGCCAGTAGTGCCGGGCAGGTCGGGGAACTCCTGCCGCATCCGCCGGGACGGCACCCCCTTGAGGCCGCTGGCCAGCTTCGACAGGGCGACCTTCGGTGGGAAGTTCACCAGCAGGTGGACGTGGTCGCGCTCGCCGTTGAACTCGACGAGGTCGGTCTCGACGTCGACGCACAACGCCCGCCTGATTTCTTCCAGGCGGGTCAGGTGCTGGTCGTCGAACAGCCGATGCCGGTACTTCGTGACAAAAACCAAGTGAGCGTGCAACGCGAAAACGCATTATCTACCTGTATGGATGCTCGGATTGTCGGCGATAAACCAATGCTAGGCTGTGATCGTGCGGCTCCGGTACAGCTTTCGTCTGTACCCGGGCGCTGGTCAGCGGGTCGCGTTGGCGCGGGCGTTCGGGTGCGCGCGGGTGGTTTACAACGACGCGCTCCACGCCCGGGAGACCGCACGTGCGCAGGGGCTGCCGTTCCCGAAGGCGGGGGAGCTGTCCAGGCTGCTGATCACCGAGGCGAAGAAGACGCCGGAGAGGGCATGGCTGGGCGGGGTGTCCGCCGTGGTCCTTCAGCAGTCCCTGCGGGATCTCGACGCCGCCTACCGGAACTTCTTCGAGGGGCTGAGAGGGAAGCGCCCGCGTATGGGCGCGCCCCGGTACAAGTCGAAGCGGGACAGCCGGCAGGCGGTGCGGTTCACCGCGAACGCCAGCTGGGCGCTCACCCCCGGTGGGAAGCTTCGACTGCCGAAGATCGGCGACGTCGAGGTGCGATGGTCCCGCCGCCTGCCTTCCACCCCGTCCACGGTGACAGTGGTCAAGGACAGCGCGGGCCGGTACTTCGCGAGCTTCGTCGTCGACACCGGCGCGGAGAAGGCTCTTCCGGATGCGCCCACCGAAATCGGTGTCGACCTCGGGTTGAAGCACTTCGCGGTCCTCTCGGACGGCACGAAGATCGGCTCTCCTCGGTTCCTTCGCCGTGCGGAGAAGCGGCTGAAGAAGGCACAGCGAGCCCTCTCTCGCAAAGAGAAGGGCTCGAAGAACCGTGGCAGGGCCCGGCTTCGGGTTGCCCGCGTGCATGCGCGGGTGGCCGACGCGCGGCGCGAGTTTCACCACCAGCTCTCCACGAAACTGATCCGCGAGAACCAAGCGGTCGCCGTGGAGGACCTGGTGGTGAAGGGGCTTGCCCGCACACGCCTGGCCAAGTCCGTGCACGACGCCGGATGGTCGGCGTTCGTGAGCATGCTGGAGTACAAGGCCGCACGGTACGGGCGCACCTTCGTGCGCATCGGCCGGTTCGAGCCGACCAGCCAGGTGTGCTCGGCGTGCGGCGTGAAAGACGGCCCCAAGCCCCTGCACGTCCGTGTCTGGACATGTCGGGCGTGCGGGGCCGTCCTGGATCGGGACATCAACGCGGCGGTCAACGTCGCTGCGGCCGCTGGACTGGCGGTGTCAGCCCGTGGAGCGCAGGTAAGACCGGCGCCCCTGCCGGCACCGCGCGGCGAAACGGGAACCCACCCGAAGCTCACGCCCACAGCGGCGTAGCAGGCGGGAATCGCCGCCCTTCAGGGCGGAGAGGATGTCAATCCGGGATGGCGCGCAGGTACTGCGCCATCGACAGCGGTGTGATGCTGAGGACTCCGGAGTCCACCGGCATGGTGATGCCGGTGATCCAGCGTGCCTCGTCGGAGGCGAGGAAGGCCACCGCCCAGCCGACGTCCCAGCCGGTGCCGGGGGTGCCGAGCAGGCCGGCCTCGTTGCGCAGCTTCGTGCGGAAGTCGGCCCGCGGGTCCTGCCCGGAGACCGAGTTCACCATCGGGGTGGTGATGTGCCCGGGGGCGATCGCGTTGACCCGGATGCCCTGCCGGCCGTGCGAGTAGGCCATGTCGACGGTCATGGCGAGCATCGCGCCCTTGGCCGCCGAGTAGGCGATCGTGCCGTCGCCGCGCAGCGCGGAGATCGACGAGATGTTGACGATCGAGCCGGAGCCCTGCGCGGCCATCACCGGCACGGCGTACTTCGACGCCAGGAAGACCGTGCGCAGGTTGACGTTGAGGGCGCGGTCCCAGGCCTCCTCCGAGAGGTCCACGACGGTGCCCAGGGAGGCCAGCCCGATGTTGTTCACGAGGATGTCGACCGTGCCGAAGTTCTCGACGGCCGCCGCGACCATCGCCTCGCACTGGTCCGCCTGGGTGACGTCGGCGGCGAACACCTTCGCCTTGCCGCCCTCCTCCTCAATCATCTTTAAGGTCAGCTCGGCGCGTTCGGGGTACAGGTCGACGAGCAGGACGCTCGCGCCCTCCCGGGCGAGCACCACGGCGCTGGCCTTCCCGGTGCCTATCCCGTCGCCCGGCGTGGAGCCGGCTCCGGTGACGATGGCGACCTTTCCCTCGACCCGTCCAGAACTTCGTGCCATCCGACGTCTCCTCTCTCAGCCACGCCAGCGCGTCAGAAGGGCCGCGCCCGCCTCGTATCCGCCGACGTTGGTCACCGCGGCGACTTCCGCGCCGACCACCTGCCGGGCCCCGGCCTCGCCCCTGAGCTGGCGGATCGCCTCGGCGGTGTGGCCGAAGGAGGCGTGCAGACGCCCGCCGGAGAGCTGCCCGCCCCAGGTGTTGAGCGGCAGGTCTCCGCCGAGCGCGATCCGCTTGCCGCCCTCGACGAAGGCGCCCGCCTCGCCGGTGCCGCAGAATCCCATCGCCTCCAGCCACCAGACGGCCTCGATGGTGAAGCCGTCGTAGAGCTGGGCGACGTCGACGTCGGCGGGCCGCAGACCGGTCCGGTTCCACAGGGCCGCCGCGGTGGCGTGGCCGACCCGGCCCATGTCCTCCCACTGCTCCCACGAGGGACGTCCGTCCACGACCCCGGCCATCGCCTCGATGGCGACCGGTGCCCGCAGGTCGGGGGCCGTCTCCGCCGCCGAGACGACGATCGCGGTGGCCCCGTCGACGGGAACGTCGCAGTCGTACAGGCAGATCGGCGTGGAGATCATGCGCGACGCCAGGTAGTCGTCGACGGTCAGCGGGTCGCGGTAGACCGCGTCCGGGTTGAGGGCGGCGTGCGCGCGCTGGGTCACCGGGATCCAGGCGAGCTGCTCGCGGGTGACGCCGTACTCGTGCATGTACCGGGTGGCGTAGGGGGCCACCTGGCACACCGGGGAGAGCGCGCCGATCGGCAGCAGCCAGGCCAGCGGCCCCTCGGCCGCCGGGTGGATCGACCCGTAGGCGGGGCGGCCGCCGGCGTTGCGCGCGGCGCTGCCCTCCTTCACCGTCCGCCAGATGACGACGTGGCGGGCCTGGCCGGTCGCGATCGCCTGCGCCGGGCCGTAGAAGGGCAGGCTCATGCCCTCGACCTGGCCCTGCCGCCAGGTGGTGGTGAGGCGCAGGGCGTCCTGGATCTCGTACAGGTTGCCGTTGGCGTAGCCGGGCAGGTTGGCCTTGCCGCCGCCGGGGAACATGGCCAGGCCGTCGATGTCGTCGACCTGCAGGCCGGCGTCCTCGATCGCGGCGTGAACGGCGTCGAGGGTCAGCTGGAACCCGGAGCGGTCGATGCGCCGCCCGACGGCCGACTGGCCGACGCCGGAGAGCACGACCCGTTTCTCGAAGTGCTCGGTGCCCGTCACGCGGTCGCCCCGGCGCCGCTCCCGGAGGCGCGGTCGACGGCGACGAAGCTCGGGACGGCGAAGTCGCCGGGCCCCGGCTCGAAGCCGACCTCGACCGCCATCCCGATCTCCACGGCCTCCGGGGGGCAGCCGCGCAGCCGGCCGGCCACCCGCACGCCCGGATGGCCCGGGAACTCGACGAGGACGATCGCGTAGGGCACCTCGAGACCGGGCATCCAGCGCTGGTGGTTGACCGTGAAGCTGTACACCCGGCCGCGCTCGGTGATCTCCACGAACTCGACCGGACGGCTCCGGCACACCCGGCAGGCCCCGTACGGCGGGAAGGAGTCGGACCCGCAGGCCGGGCAGTGCTCGACGAGCAACCGGCCTTCACGAGCCGCCGTCCAGAACGGCTCGGTCTCCTCGGTCACGGCCGGGGGTATACCCACGATCGCGGTCAAGCCTCTCCCCCTTGCTTCCCTGCTCGGCTTCCCTTCACAGGGAAGAGGAGTGTACGCTCACTCCGCTATTCTGCCACGCAAGCCCGGACACGCGCGCGGACAGCCGCCGAGTCTGCTCCCCGACCCGGAGGGCCTGGTCGCGCCCTCCGGCCGGTCGTCCGTTAAGGAGCCCTGGTTGCCAGGCAATCGCATCGTCTTCGGAGCAGCGGCCCTCCCCGAGCCGGACCGGGCGTGGCTCGCCGCCGCGGAGCGCCTCCCGATCGAGTCCGTCTGGCAGGGCGGCCACATCCTCCCCCGGACGGGCACCGGAGAGGTGATCACCCGGCTGGCGCTGATGACCGCGTGGACGGAGCGCGTCCGCGTCGGCACCTCGATCCTGCTCGCCCCGCTCTACCCCCCGGTGATCATCGCCAAGCAGCTCGCCGACCTGGACGTCCACAGCGGCGGCCGGATCTCGGTCGGGGTCGGCGTCGGCGGCGAGTTCCCCCAGGAGTTCGACGCCGTCGGCGTGCCCGTCGCCGAGCGCGGGGCGCGCACCGACGAGACCCTGGACATCCTCCGGGCGCTGTGGTCCGGCGAGCCGGTGACCCACCACGGGAAGTTCTTCCACCTCGACGAGGCGCAGCTCGTCCCGGTCGAGCTGCGCGGCGCGGACCGGCCGGGCGGGCGCCCCGGCGGGCCGCCGCTGTTGATCTCCGGCCGCAAGGGGCCCGCCATGCGCCGCGCCGCCCGCGTCGGCGACGGCTGGATGCCCTACCTGATGTCACCGGACGCCTACGCCCGCACGGTCGACACCGTCCGCGAGCACGCCGCCGCGGCCGGCCGCGACCTGGAGAAGTCCGACTTCGAGTGGATGATGTACGTCTACTGCTCGATCCGCCCCGACGGCGACCGTGCCCGCGACGACGTCGCGTCGTTCCTCGGCGGCGCCTACGGGAACAAGCCCGGCGGCATGCTCGAGCGGGTCGCCCCGGCCGGCACGCCCGAGGAGGTCACCGCCCGCTTCCAGCAGTACGTGGACGCGGGGGTGCGCCACTTCATCATCTCCCCGGCGGCGCACGAGGACACCCTCGAGGTGATCACTCTCGCGGCCAGGGAGGTGCTGCCCCGCCTCACGCTGCCGGCGGACGGGCTGTCAGTGGACGGGTTGCCGGCGGACGGGCTGCCGGCGGACGAGGTCGCGCCGTGAGCACCGCCCCCGCCGGACGTCCCTGCGAGGGCCTGTCGGTCGTCGAGGTCGCGGTCGGCACCAGCGACCTCGGCCTGGGCCTGGCGGGCGGCGTGCCCGGCATGATCTTCGCCGACCTGGGCGCGCGAGTCGCCCGGGTGGTCGGGACGTCGGCGCCGGCGATCGACGAGCACGTGGCCTGGGGCGAGGTCTGGCACCGCGACAAGCAACTCGTCGTCACCGACGACGCGGACGAGATACGCGCACTGCTCCGGGGCGCGGACGTCGCGTTCGTCTACGGACCCGAGGCGCTCGTCGAGCGGCGCGGCCTGGGCCATCTCGACCTCCAGGCGGCCAATCCGGGCCTGGTGTACGCCCGCTGCCGGCCCAGCCGGACGTCCAAGGGCCTCGGGGAGGACTTCGGGCTGCTGGTGGAGGCGCGGGCCGGGTTCTGCACCCAGCTCGCCGGGCACCGGCCGGGCCCGATCTTCGTCGACGCGCAGGCGTCCGGCAGCGGCACGGCCTTCCTGCTCACGACGTCCGCGCTCGCACTGCTGCGCCGCCGGGTCGAGACGGGCACCGGCGGCTGGGCCGAGACGTCGCTCTACGACGGGCTGCTCTCCACCCTCGGGTGCATGATCGGGCGCTCCGAGCGCGCCGCGACGGAGATCGAGTCCTACTGGGAGAAGGGATCGACCTTCCCGAACTTCCTGTACCGCTGTGCCGACGGCGAGCTGCTGCAGGTCTGGTTCGGTGGGAAGGGGATGTACTCCCGTCTCATCGACGTTCTCGGCGACACCCCCAGCGACGAGGGCTACTACGCCGACCAGATGACCGGGGCGCTCAACGAGCGTGCCCGCCGCTGGCGCTCGCCGTTCGCGCTGCGGCCGCGCGAGGACTGGCTGAACCGGCTGCGCGAGGCGGGCATCGCCTGCGAGCCGGTGCTGCGCCCCGGCGACGCGCTGGCCGACCCGCACCTGGCCGAGGTCGGCCTGGCGGTGACCCGCTCGGAGTCCGGCCGGCGGGACGTCGTCGTCGGCTCGCCGATCTCCGTCCGACCCGTCCGACCCGCGCCCGCGGACGGCGCCCCCGCCGCGAGCGCGGCCGGGACGTCCGGCCGTCTCCTGCGAGGGGTTCGCGTCCTGGACTTCTCGGCGTTCGTGGCCGGTCCGCTGGGCGCCCAGATCCTCGCCGACCTGGGCGCGGAGGTCGTCAAAGTAGAGCCGCCCGAGGGCGAGGCCATGCGGGCCGCCGCCTACGCGGTGGCGGCCTGCCAGCGTGGCAAGCGCAGTCTGGCGATGGACCTGGGCGCCCCCGAAGCCCGGCCCGTCGTGGAACGGCTGATCCGGTGGGCCGACGTCGTCGTGCACAACTTCCGGGTCGGGGTGGCCGAACGGCTCCGGATCGACGCGGAGACCGTCGCCCGGCTCAACCCGCGCGCCGTGTACTGCCACGCCAGCGCCTTCGGCCCGACGGGTCCGCGGGCGAAGTACCCCGGCAACGACGCCCTGATGCAGGCGCTGACCGGCCTGGAGCAGGCCGTCGGCGGCACCGGCAACGATCCGGTCGCCCCCACCTGGATTCCGCTGGACGTCAGCGGCGGCTGGGTGGCCGCGACCGGCATACTGGCCGGCCTGTACGCCCGGGAGTCGACCGGGTGCGGGCAGCGGGTGGCGACGAGCCTGCTGGGCGCGGGGATGCTCCTGCAGAGCGGGGTGTTCCAGCGCGACGGCGAGCGCGTCCCGACGCCCTCGCTCGACTCGACCCAGACCGGGTACGGCCCGGGTTACCGCATCTACGCCGGCGGCGACGACCGCTGGTTCGCGCTCGTCCTGCCCGACCGCGCCGCGTGGGCCCGCCTGCGTGAGCTGACGGCACCCGCCGCCGGCGGCCTGCCGGAGTCCTACGCGCCGCTGCGTGGGGGCTCGGACGACGCGAGCGCCCGCCGGGCCGAGTCCGTCCTGGAGGCCGTGTTCGCCGCCGCGCCGGCGGCCGAGTGGGTGGCCCGCCTGCGCGCGGCCGGCCTGCTCGCCGACCTCATCGAACCGCTCGACCGGGACGGCTTCCGCCGCGCGGTGCTGGACGACCCGGTCAACCGCCAGCTCGGCCGGGTCGCCTCGTACGAGGTCGCCGACTGGGGCTGGTTCGAGCAGATCGGGGCCCTGCCGCGGTACGGCCCGACCGGCGTCGACGCGGACCCGGTCACGCCGATGCTTCCGGGCGTCGGTGAGCACAGCGTCGCCGTGCTCACCGACCTCGGCTTCCCCCCGGCGGAGATCGACGCCCTCCTGGCCGCCAAGGCCGTCCGCCAGGCCTGACCCCCTCGCGGACAGACCTGCCGGCGGACAGACCTGACCCTCACGGATCCCGGAAGCACCGCGGAATCCCCTCGGACGCCGGCCCGTCCTGGCCGGCGTCCGCATTCATCACCCGCCTTTCGGGGCGGCACCGCCGTAGATCCCGGAGAACTGCCTGGGCGGCGTTCCGGGCGTTACCGGTGAGAACGAGATCGCCCGCCTTCGGGAAGGCGGGCATTCAGCCTGCCACCCGCGAACTCCCCTGCGCCCGACAGGGAAAAAGTGTATGCTCACTTACTATGACTGAGGCCGTGCGAACCGGCCCGCGATCTGTGCGGCAGGCCGCCGAGCGACACGGAACCGCGACAGGCGACAGAACCGCGACAGGCGGAGGAGGCAGCCAGGTGACCACGACGATCCGTCTCGTGGCCCGCCCGGCGCCCGGAGATGACCCGCACCTCGTGGCCAGCCAGTGCACCGCGCGCAGGTCCCGGCACTTCGACCGGCGCAGCGAGTATTCACTGAACCGTTTTCCCGGAGGTGGCACGCGGTGGACTACCAGCTGATCGATGCCGATGGCCACTACTACGAGCCCGACGACTGCTTCTCCCGGCATATCGAGGCCGGTTTCAAGGAGCGCACCGTACGGGTCGAGCGCGGGGCCGACGGCCTGGGCCGGGTCTATCTGGGCGACCGCCGCACATTCATGAGCGTGATGCCCGGGGACTACGCGTCCGCCCCCGGCGCGCTGCAGGGGCTGTTCGTCGGCGAGGTGGCGGACGGCTTCACCCACCGCGAGGTCCTGAACGCGAAGGACCACCCCGCGTTCATCGAACGGCCCGCACGGCTGGACCTGATGGACGACCAGGGTGTCGAGGCGACCATCATGCTGCCCACCCTCGGCGTGGCCGTCGAGCAGGACATGGCGGACGACGTCGAGCTGACCTACGCCAGCCTGCGCGCGTTCAACCGGTGGCTCGAGGAGGACTGGGGCTACGCCGAGCAGGACCGGATCTTCGCCGTTCCGATGCTCTCCCTGCTCGACATCGACCACGCCGTGGCCGAGCTGAAGCGGGTGCTGGACGCCGACGCGCGCCTGGTGCACCTGCGCCCCGGGCCGGTCGGCGGCCGCTCCCCCGCGCACCCCGACTTCGACCGGTTCTGGGCGATGGCGGCCGAGGCCGGGGCCGGGGTCGTGTTCCACGTCTCCAACAGCGGTTACAACGCGGCGTACGGCCGGCTCTGGTCCGAGGACGAGGGCAACCCGTCACACCTGCAGTCGCCGCTGCAGTGGGCGCTGTGCAACACCGAGCGGCCGATCGTCGACACGCTCAGCGCGCTCACCCTGCACAACCTCTTCGGCCGACACCCCAACATCAAGATCATCTCGATCGAGAACGGCAGCAACTGGGTGCGACCGCTACTGAAGACGGTCGACAAGGCCGCCGCGCTCGGCCGGCGCGGCCCGATGATCGGCGGCACGCTCTCGGCGAAGCCCAGCGAGATGCTCGCCGAGCACCTGTGGGTCTGCCCGTTCCCCGAGGACGACGTGCACGACCTCATCAGCGTGCTCGGCCCGGACCAGGTCCTCTTCGGTTCGGACTACCCGCACCCCGAGGGGCTCCGCCAGCCCATGGACTACGTCGAGCGCCTCGACGACTGCGACCCGGTCACGCGGCGCAAGGTGCTGCGCAGCAACACCGCCGACCTGCTCCGGATCCCCGACAAGGAGACCGCCAAGTCCGCGTAGGACAGTCCGCGTATGGATAGTCACCGTAGGACACCAGCCCCGGCCCCCGGGTCGGGCCCGGCTCGGCCCTGAGCGGCAGAGACAGAGAGCCCGTGGACGCGGAAGCGCCCGGGCGGCCACCGCGAAATGGCTACCCGGGCGCGGGGTTGGTGCGGTGGTCAGGACCGCGGGGTGTCCTCCCCGGTGCCCCGGGCGCGCAGCAGGCGGCCGGGCGTGACGCCGGGGATGTCCTTACCGTACGAACGGGTGGCTACGCCGTTGACCCACACGTGCTCGATGCCGGTGCTGCGCACCACCAGGCGGTCGGCGCCGCCGGGCTGGTCGTACACCCGCTCGACCGGGGTCGTGCCCACCGTGGCCGGGTCGAAGGCGACGAGGTCGGCGTGGAAGCCCTCCTTGACCAGCCCGCGGCCGTCCACCCGGAAGGCCTGGTGGGGATGACCGGTGAGGCGCCAGACCGCGTCCTCCAGCGAGATCGCGCCGCGCTCGCGCACCCAGTGGCCGAGCAGGTGGGTGGAGTAGCAGGCGTCGCAGAGCTGGTTGGCGTGGGCGCCGGCGTCGGAGAGCCCGAGCAGGGTGCGCTTGTCCGCCAGCAGCTGGGCGATCTCGGCGTCACCGTCGTTCTCCAGCACCACCCGGAACCGGGTGGGGACGCTGTCCGAGAGCGCGAGGTCGAGCATGACGTCGAAGGGGGTGGTACCCCGCTCCTGCGCCAGCCGGTCCAGCGGGATGCCCACGACGTCGTGGTGGGCGCCGGTCTCCTCGACATCGATCTTGGACCAGCGGTGGCTCCACGCGCTCAGCGTCGCGGGGCGGGCCCGCTCCCGCCAGGAGGCGTCGCGGTAGAGGTCGGCACGCTCCTCGCGGGGCCGCGCCAGTGCCTCCTTCCACTCGTCGATCTCGGCGAGCGGCACCGGGTCGTCCATCGTGATCTGCATGACGATGGGGCGGCAGGCGATCTGCGGGTAGACCTCGCCGGGCAGCGCCCCGCCCCGCTCGACGGTGCGCATCGCCGCGCCTGGCTTGTCCGCGCGGGCGACCAGCGCCGTCCACGTCACCGGGACGCCGAAGCGGGTGGCCAGCTCGGAGAACTGGTCGACGAACAGGCCCGGGCCGATGGAGACCTGGACGACGCCGCGCCCGAGCTCGCCGAGCACCGAGACCATCGAGTAGACCTCGTCGACCTCGGCGAAGCGGCTCGGCACCGGACGGCCGTAGGCGCCCTGGTGGGCGGGCTGGCGCGAGGTGGAGAACCCGATGGCGCCGGCCTCGAGGGCCTCGCGCACGATCTCGCGCATCCGCTCGAGCTCGGCCGGTGTCGCCGTGCGCTCCTCACCGCCGACCACGAACGCGCGCAGTGGCGAGTGGCCGATGAAGGCGCCGACGTTGAGACGCTTGGGCCGCTGGTCGAGGGCGGAGAGGTACTCCGGGAAGGTCTCGAAGGACCAGGAGATGCCGGCGTCGAGTGCGCTGAGGGACATCCCCTCGACGTTCTCCAGGAGGCGCATGATGATGTCGCGGTGCTCGGGCCTGGTCGGCGCCACCCCGAAGCCGCAGTTGCCCATGATCACGCTGGTCACGCCGTGCCAGCTCGACGGCGTGAGGTCGCCGTCCCAGAGAATCTGGGCGTCGTAGTGGGTGTGCACGTCGATGAAGCCGGGGGCGAGGGTGAGCCCCTCGAGGTCGACGACCTCGCAGTCGGGCGTCGGGGTGAGCTCGCCGGGGGCGCCGACGGCGACCACGCGGCCACCGCTGACGGCGACCTCCGCGGCGCGGGCCGGGGCACCCGTCCCGTCGATCAACGAGGCGTGGCGCAGCAGCAGATCCATCGAAACTCCGATCGGTCGCCCGCGGCAACGATAGTTCCCAGAAGATAGCAAATACTCGCTCACTTATCGAGTTCGCGAGGCACTGCTCACGAGGCACTGCTCACGAGACGCCTGCGGACGGGCCCCACGACCTACGACTTACGACTCGTTTCACAAAGATCGGCCAGGAGTGGATCGATCAGGAGTGGGATGTCGTGTCGGGACCCGGGTCGGGGTGGCCGGCTGGTGCCTCCCGCGGAACAGGACCCAGACCGAGGCCCGGCACCTCCTCCCCGAGCCGGTTATGCACCCTGAGTCTCCGCCATCGGGTGATGTGCGGCGGGTGAGAGAGTCCTGGCTGCCCCTCACCCGCCACGGTTCCGCGCCGCCGTGCATAGCGGCCGGCCTGGTACGCATACCTATCGGGCCCGGACCGTGCTGGGGACCCGATGATCCCCCGCGCACCCCGCGCGCCCGGACACGGCCACCACGGACCACGGCCGATCATGGTTTCCCTGGGGGTGCTCGAACCGGAGGGGGTGCTCGAGCCGGACACGACACCCCGTGGTCGATCAATCTTTGCGAAACGGGCTGTCATGCACCCCGGTTCCCCACGACGCGAGGGAACATCAGGTCAGGGTGCCGTGCCGCCACCGGTACCAGCGGCGGGCGGGACCAGCTCACGCCGCAGCTGAGCGACCTCGGCACGCCAGCGCCGCACCGCGGCTTCCTTGATCTCCGCATAGCCCTTGACCACCTGGACGGACTCGGCGGCCTGGACCAGCGTCTCGTAGGAGACACCGGACCCGGCCGGCACCGGCCGCACAAGCTCGGTGATCAGCGCCTCGTACTCGGCGATCACCGCGCGCTCGGTGCGGCGGTCGGGGTCGTAGCCGAAGACGTCGAAGGGCGTCCCGCGCAGCCGCTTCATCGCCCGCAGGCCGTGGAAGGCGACGGCGTAGGGCCGGCCCATCGGGAGCTTCCTCGACACGCCCAGCCGGCGCAGCGCGGGTGGATGGAGGTGGTAGGTCACCTTGTACGGGCCGTCGATGCCGAGGCCACGCGCGACCTCGTCGTAGTCCGTCTTCAGGTGCAGCCGGGCGACCTCGTACTCGTCCTTGTAGGTCAGGATCCGGTGCCAGGACTCGGCGACCGCCCGGGTGAGCTCCCATCCGCTGGCCTCGTCGTCCCGCGCGGACGCCTGCTCGACCAGGCCGAGGAAGCGCCGCGCCAGAGAGTCACCCGAGTAGTCGATCACCTGGGCGGCCCGGCGGACCAGCAGGTCACGCAGCGCCGGGGGCAGCGGGCGCGCGGCGACGAGCGCCGCCGCGCGGGTCAGCGCCGCCGGTGACGGGTCGGTCAGGCTGGGCCGCCGAACCGTCGCCGGCCGAGCGCCGATGGTCTCGCCGGCCGCGGACCCGGCACCCGCCGAACCCGGGCCCGCGGACCCGGCACTCACCGAACCCGGGCCCGCCGAACTCAGACCCGCCGAACTCAGGCCCGCCGCGCCGGTGCCGGTGGCCTCGACGGGCCCGCCGAGGCTGGCCTCGACGGCCGCCGGGTCGTGCGCGGCCCAGCGGCCCCACTCGAAGGCCTCCCGGTTCTTCGCCGCGGCCTTACCCTGCCGGCGCATCGCGTTCTCGACGTCGTCCAGCGTGAACGGCAGCCCGCCGAGCTGGAAGGCGGCGCCGAGCAGGACGACGTTGCCGAGGAGCTGGTCGGCGAACACCTGCTCGGCGATCTGCCGCCCGGCGATGAAGGCGACCCGCTCGGGGCCGACCCGGTCGGTGATCACCCTGCGCAGATCCTCGTCGGCGGGCGCGGTCGCGCCGCCCTGGAGCATCGACGTGGTCGGGATCAGCTCGGTCTCGACGACCGCCACGGTGTGCCCGGGGCGGACCCGTTCCAGCTGGGGCCCGCCGGCGGCCTGCAGGATGTCGCCGGAGAGGTACAGGTCGGCCCCGCCGGGGCCGACCGTCGCCGAGCCGATCTCGGCCCTGGTCGCCGCCAGGTGCAGGTGGGAGACCACGGCCCCGGCCTTCTGCGACAGGCCGGTCTGGTCCACGCCGCCGACGACGAGCCCGGCCGACTCGGCCGCGGCCGCGAGGATCCGACTGGCGGTGATGATGCCCGTCCCGCCGATGCCGGTGACGTAGATGCCGTACTGGCCGTCGACACCCGGGTTGGCGGGCGCCGGCAGGGTGCCGGCGGGCAGGGTCGGCCGCGCCGACTCGCCCGTCCCGGCGGACGCACCCGCGGCCTGCTCGGCGCTCGCCCTGCGGGCCCGGCGCTTCGCCGGGGACCTCGTCCACGGCCAGGTCCGCGACCGGGGCTGCACGGTGACGAAGGACGGGCAGTCGCCGTCCAGGCAGGTGTAGTCGCGGTTGCAGGACAGGTCGTCGATGCGCCGCTTCACGCCGAGCTCGGTCTCCACCGGGAGCACCGACAGGCAGTTGCTCTTGGTGCCGCAGTCGCCGCACCCCTCGCAGACGGCCTCGTTGATGACGACCCGCCGGGGCGGCTCGGGCAGCAGCCCGCGCCTGCGCAGCCGCCGCGACTCCGCCGCGCAACGCTGGTCGTAGATGATCACGCTGACGCCGGCCACGCCCCGCAGTTCCTCCTGCACCTCCGGGAGGTGGTCCCGCCCGAGCACCCTGACGCCCGGCGCCCAGCGGGCGCGGCGGCCGTAGCGCTTCGGGTCCTCGGCGCACACCACGACGCGGCGCACGCCCTCGGCCTCCAGCGCCCGGGTCATCGCCGGGACGTCCATCAGGCCGACGACGTCCTGGCCGCCCGTCATCGCGACCGCGGTGTTGTACAGGATCTTGAACGTGACGGCGACGCCGGCGGCGACGCTCGCCCGGATCGCCAGGATGCCGGAGTGGCTCAGCGTGCCGTCGCCGAGGTTCTGGATGAGGTGCGGCTCGTCGACGAACGGCGCCAGCCCGATCCAGGGCACGCCCTCGGCGCCCATCGGGGTGGGCGGCAGGCTGGTCATGCCCTGGTGCCGGGTCTCGAAGTACATGATCCCGTGACACCCGACGCCACCGCCGACGAGCGCACCGTCCGGGAAGATCGTCGAGCGGTTGTGCGGGCAGCCGCTACAGAAGCCCGGCGGCCGGGACGGCAGCGCGAGCAGCGGCAGCGACGTCCGCCGCGGTTCGTCGCGCCGGCCGGCGGCGAGCGCCGGGCGGACCCGGGTCAGCGCCTTGCCGACCGCGGCCGGGTCCAGCTCGCCGACCGTCGACAGCAGCGCGCGCCCGTCCAGGTCCTTCTTGCCCGCGACGGGCACCATGATCCCCGCCTGGTGCAGGATCGACCGCAGCTGCGTCTCGATGAACGGCCGCTTCTCCTCGACGACGAGGATCTCCTCGACCGACCGGGCGAACTCGACGACGGTGCTCTCGACCACCGGGTACGTCATCGCGAGCTTGAGCACGCGGACGCCGGCGGCGGCGAGGTCGGCGGGGCGGACACCGAGATCGGAGAACGCCTGGACCACGTCGAAGTACGTCTTGCCGGCGCACACGATGCCCAGCGGCGCGCCCGCCTGCGCGCCGACCACCCGGTCGAGGCCGTTGTGCCGGACGTAGGCCTGCGCGGCGCGCAGCCGGTGGTCGACGACGAGCGCCTCCTGGCCGGGCACCGCGTGCGGGCCGACCTTGGCCTGCGGCCGGTGCCGCCACGGCAGGCCCTCGACCAGGATGTCCTCGGGGTCCTCCGGCGTGTGCCGGTCGAGGTCGAGGTCGACGCTGCCGATGCCGTCCGCCACCGCGGTGACGATCTTCATCCCGACCCAGGAGCCGCAGTACCGGGACATCCGATAGGCGTGCACGCCCAGGTCGAGGACCTCCTGCTGGTCACCGGGGAACAGCACCGGGACGCAGGCGTCCTCGAACGTGTACTGGCTGTCGCAGGGCAGG
This sequence comes from Frankia sp. Mgl5, assembly GCF_023242985.1. Classification (NCBI taxonomy): domain Bacteria; kingdom Bacillati; phylum Actinomycetota; class Actinomycetes; order Frankiales; family Frankiaceae; genus Frankia; species Frankia sp. Mgl5. The sequence continues at coordinate 82,269 of NZ_JALKFY010000604.1, forward strand.
GTGGACGACTTGGCGGTCGGGTCGTCGCCGCAGAACATGACGACGCCGCCGTTCGGGCCGGCGCCCATCGCGTTGGCGTGCCGCAGGACATCCCCGCACCGGTCGAGCCCCGGGGTCTTGCCGTACCAGGCACCGACGACGCCGTCGACGCCGGCGTAGCCGTTGACGGCGCCCATCTGGCTGCCCCACACGACGGCCGCGCCGAGCTCCTCGTTCAGCCCCGGCCGGTGCAGGATGCGGTGCTCGGCCAGCTGGTCGCCGAGCCTGTCCAGAGTCAGGTCGAACGTGCCCAGGGGCGAGCCCGGGTAGCCCGACACCATCGTCCCGGTGGTCAGGCCGTCCTTGGCATCCAGCCGCTCGCGCACGACGAGCAGGCGCGCCAGGGTCTCCACTCCGGAGAGCAGCGCCGCCGCGGCCGGGGCGGGCACCGGGGCCCCGGCCGCGGGCGGATCAGCGGCGGGCGGGCCGTCCAGCGGGGGCGCCTCGATCACGTCGCCGGACGCCGCCCGCTCGCCGGTAGCCCCGATCACGGGAACATCCGCGGGTTGACGTAGGCGAACTGCCCGCCCTTGACGACCGCGCGGCGGCGGTCGGGGTCCTGCAGCACGGTGATGTCGGCGAGCGGGTCGCCGTCGACGATCAGCAGGTCGGCGAGGTAGCCCGCGCGGATCTGGCCGACGTCCAGGCCTACCAGCGGACCCATGTTCCGGGTCGCGGTGTTGATCGCCTCCTGTGGCGACATGTGGACCAGCTCCACGTAACGCTGCAGCTCAGCCGCGTAGGTGCCGTGCCTGGTCCACTGGTGGCCGAAGTCGCCGCCGGCCAGGATGCGGATGCCCGCCTCGCGCAGCATGCCGATGCCCTCGACCTGGGCGCGGAACTCCTTCTCGTAGCCCGACCGCTCGATCTTCTCCGGGGTGACGCCCCAGGGTTCGGCGTGGCCGCTGACCATCGCGTAGAGGTAGTGCAGGCCGGGACACACCCAGACGTCGTCGCGGCGGGCCTCGAGCTCGTGCACCGCCTTGTCGTCGAGGAAGCAGGCGTGGTGGATGACCCGGACCCCGTTGCGCGCCGCCATCGCGACGCTGTCCGACCCGCGGGCGTGAACCGTGATGAACGCCCCGTACCGGTCGGCCTCGGCTACGGCCGCGGACAGCATCTCGTCGTTCATGTAAAGGTCGTCGGAGGGGTACTCGGGGACGATGCCGTCCCCGGAGACGAACAGTTTCAGCGCCCTGACGCCGGTGTCGCACTGGCGGGAGACGACCTCGCGGATGTCCCGGGCGTCGGAGACGACCGAGGTCATCCCGGTGTCCGCGCTGATCGCGCCCCGCTCGGTGATCATCGTGCCGCTCGGGATGACCCGCGGGCCGGGGATGAGGCCCCGCTCGATCGCGTCCCTGGTGCGCACGTCGTCGAGCGGCTGGGAGACCCCGGCCCCGATGATCAGCGTGTAGCCGCTCTCCAGGAACGTCCGGGCCACGGCGGCGACGTCGAGCGCGTGCGGCGCGGCCGGCGCGTTGGCGACGGAGACGTGGTCGAAGACGAAGTCGAGCGGCCAGCTCATGTGCACGTGCGCGTCAGCCAGGCCGGGTAAGACGGCCGCCCCGTGCAGGTCGACGACGCGGGCCGAGCCGGAGTCGACCTCGATCCGCCCCGCCCGCACCTGCGCGATCCGGTCGCCCTCGATCAGGATGTCGCCGTCGGCGATGACGTCCTGCCCGGAGTCGGCGTTGGTCCCGGCGCTGGTCCCGGCACTGGGACCGCCGCCGGGTGCGGTGGGCGCGGCCCGCGGAGTCGGCGCGGAGCAGGTGAGTATCTTCGCGTTCCTGATCAGAGTGCGCTCGGCCATGTTCGCGTTCCCTCCCGACACGTCGGCGGTGAGTCCGCCGACCCCGGCGGCTTCCCCGTTCCGAGGGTCACCCGCCGCCGGCCCCCAGCGCCACCTTCGGACGGCGCCCTCCGACGACCGCTAGATGATCACGGTCCGGGTGCCCTCGGCACGGTCGAGCAGTGCGATGCCCTCGTTGATGTCGTCCAGCCGGATCCGGTTGGACACCATGCCGCCGAGGTCGAGCCGGCCGGTCTCGGCCAGCCGGATGAACCTGGGCATGTCGCGCAGGATCTGGGCGCCGCCCACCACGGAACCGGCGAGACGCTTGCCGGAGAAGATCGCCGAGATGGCCGGCAGGGTCAGGGTCGCGGTCGTGGTCGGCATACCGACCAGCGTGACCGCCCCCTGCTTACGGGCCATGTCGAAGGCCTGCACCATCAGGTTGGGCAGGCCGACGACCTCGAAGCTGAAGTCCACCCCGCGCCCCTCGGTCAGCGCGCGCACCTGCTCGACCGGGTCGGCCTCCGCCGGGTCGACCACATGGGTCGCGCCGGCCCGCAGGCTGGCCTCGCGGCGGGCGGGCACGAGGTCGATGCCGATGATGGTGGCCGCGCCGGAGATGCGCGCGCCCTGGATCACCGACTGCCCGACCCCGCCACAGCCGATCACCGCGACGGACGAGCCGGGCGTCACGCCGGCGGTGATGAGCGCCGCGCCGAGCCCGGTGGTCACCCCGCAGCCGAGCAGCGCCAGTTCCTCGTCGGCCAGGTCGGTGTTGGTCGGCACGACCGAGGCCTCGTCGACCACCATCGCCTCGGCGAACGTGCCGCAGCCGCACACGGCGGCCGCCGTGCGGCCGTCGGCCAGTCTGAACCGCGGCGCCGCCTTGACCGGCCCGCCGAGCTCGCAGTGGTTCGACATGCCGTTGACGCACCACCAGCAGGTGCCGCAGGCCGGCGACACGGCGGCGAGCACCCGCTGGCCCACCTTCACCCGGCGGACCTCGGAGCCCACCTCCTCGACCACACCGCATGCCTCGTGACCGGGAACGATCGGAAGCGGCAGCGGCGAGTGCCCGTTGATGACGTGGAGGTCGGTGTGGCAGATACCGCTCGCGGCGATGCGCACGAGCACATCCCGCGGGCCCACGGCGGGCTGGTCGAGATCCTCGACGACCAGCGGCTTCTCGGCCTCGTACGCGACAGCGACCCGCACTGGCGAACCTCCCATCAGCACCGCCGACCCAGGGACCGTGAGGGGGGCCGCGCGCAACGCCGAGGGTATTTCAGTAACCGCTCACTCCACAAGAGGTCCACCAGCAGCTCTGTTCTGCATTGCGATCAGCCCCGCACGAGGCAGGTAAGTATGTGAGCACCCTGTTAGCATGGCGCCCTACGGATCCGTCCCATGGCGTGCCGAGCCCGGCGCGACGACGTCGATCGTGAGGTTTTCGTGGGATCGTTGGATGGCCGCGTAGCAATCGTCACCGGCGCCAGTCGCGGTATCGGGTCGCGCATTGCCGCGCGCCTGGCCGCGGAAGGAGCGGCGGTCGCTCTGGTCGCGCGCACGGTCGACCCCGGTACTTCCCGGCTGCCAGGCTCGATCACCGAAGTGATCGAGAACATCAAGGCCGGCGGCGGTCACGCCGTCGCCATTCCCGCCGATCTCACCGCGCCCGACGACGTCGAGACGATCATCGAACGTGCGGAGGCAGCCGTCGGCCCGGCGGACATTCTGGTCAACAACGCCGGGGTCAATTTCTACGGACCCGCGCTCGACATCCCGCCGCGCCGTTACGGGCTGATGTTCCAGATGATGGTCCACACCCCGTTCCGGCTCTGCCAGCTCGTGGTTCCCGGGATGGTCGGCCGCGGGCAGGGCTGGATCGTGAACATCACGTCCAAGCAGGCCCGGCACCCGATCGGCCCGCCCTACCCGGAGTGGGCCAGCGACGGGTGCGTCCCCTACGGCATGTGCAAGGCCGCGCTGGACCGCCTGACCACCGGCCTGGCCGCGGAGCTCGAGGGCACCGGGGTGGCCGTGAACGCACTCGGGACGTCCGGGCTGGTCATGACGCCCGGTGTCGCCGCCGTCTCGCCGCACACTCCGGACAACGCCCCGGTGGAACCGGACGAGGCCATGGCCGACGCGGCCCTGCTGCTGTGCAGCGGGAACCCCGCGGAGCTGACCGGGCGGATCACCTACAGCATGGAATACCTTGGCAGGCCGTTCCCGGACGGGCCGTGGGCCCTGTCCGCCACGTTCTGACCAGCGACCACAACCTGATCAGAGAACACCACTGATCAGAGAGCACCACCACGCTTTCCGACCGGTCCGGCGGCAGGGCTGCCGCCGGACCACGAGTGAAGGAGAACCCGTGCGTATCGAGGTCGACCCGGACCGGTGCGAGGGGCACGCTCGCTGCTGGGACATCAGCCCCAGCGTCTTCGAGCTGGACGAGCAGGGCCACGGGACGGTCATCCTGCCGGAGGTCCCGGCGGAGCTGGCCGAGCAGGCGGCGGACGCCGCCCGCAACTGCCCGGAGCGTGCGATCACCGTCAGCGACTGAGGTCGCCAGACCGGAGATGCCCGCCGGCACGTGATGTGCCGGCGGGCTTCTTCGGGTCTGCGCGGACCGCGGTCCCGGCCGGGTCCGCCTCAGCTGGCGTCGAGCGTCCCCATCAGCAGATGGGTGTCCTGCTGGAAGACACGGATCTCGCGGACCAGTCCGCCCGTCACCGTGAACAGCTCGACCACGTCCACCGTCGCCGAACGGCCGGTGGACTTCGCCGTCCAGGTCTGGGTGGTCTGCTGGACGACCAGCTCACCGCACCCGACGATCCTGGGTGGGCTGATGACGCGACTCCAGTACCTGCCGAACTCGGCGCCCATCCGCTGCGCGCCGGCGTGGCCCTCGTACCAGCCGCCGTGCGGCAGGGACGCCGGCTGCTGCATCCGGATCTCCGGGTCGAACAGCGCGAACGCGCCGTCCATGTCCGCGGAGAGGAACCGCCGCGCCAGCTCCTCGACGAGCGCGGCGGAGTCCCCGGGGTCGAACTCCGGCTCGGTCACCTTCTCCTCGGTCGCCTTGTCCTCGGCGCCCACGTCACTTCCCAGCCGGGGCGGACTCGCCGGCCTGCGCGGCCCTGCGCTCCCGGTACGCCTGGATCGTCTCGGTGAAACCGTGGTGCAGGTGCTGCGGAGCCGGCTCGTTACGCCCGAACACCACCGTGTCGACGATCCCGGCCCGGATGCCGGGCTCCGTGCGGCCGGCGACCCAGAAGTCCTCACCGTCCACCACCGTCTCGCAGATCCACGGCGCCATGTCGACGGCCTTGGCCCGCTCCTCGGGGGACAGCCCGGGACGCAGGTAGACCGAGTGCAGGACCCGCGATGTGGTGCTGTCGACGGGCAGGATCTGCCACAGCTCGACGTGCCGGCTGTCGAAAGTCAGGCAGGTGTTGGGGAACAGCGAGTACTGCGGGCTGAAGTGCTGCGTGACGTCGCCCCACTCGCTCTCCGGGGTGTCCCGCAGCGCGTCGATGGAACGCAGTGCCGAGGCGTTGCGCAGGTGCCGCCCGAGCGGGTCGAAGGTCAGCACCCCGCCATAGGCGTAGGTGCGCAGCGTCTTCCGGTGCAGATAGTTGAAGTGGTAGTTCTCCCGGAAGGTGTCGAGGGTGACCTTCCAGTTCGCGACGACCTCGTGCGGGTGCGGCTCGCTGTGCTGCTCCCAGTTGGCGAAGTCCAGCATCTCGAGCTCGCCCGCGAGCTCCGGGCCGAGGTAGTCGTCGATGTCGAGCGGCTGGCCGGGGCGCAGCCGCCCGACGATGAGCCCGTAGCCCTCGGCGACCGGGAGCTCGACGAGGCCCTTGTCCTCCAGGCACATCCCCTCGAAGTACTCCGACGAGGGCACCCCGACCAGCCTGCCCTCGTTGTCGTAGCTCCAGGAGTGGAACGGACAGCTGAACCGCGCGGCCTTGCCCGCGCCGTCGACGAGCCGCACGCCGCGGTGGCGGCAGACGTTCGTCAGCGCCCGGACCTGGCCCCTGGCGTCCCTGGTCAGCAGGATCGGCGTCCCGAGGATGTCGACGGTCCGGTAGGAGTCCGGCCCGACGAGAGCGCCCGAAAGGCCCAGCACGAGCGGCTGGTCGAGGAAGAGCGCCTCGACCTCCTCGCGGTAGTGCTCGGCCGAGTAGATGTCCGTGGACACCTCGAGGACCGACTCGGCCTGGTCGGTGGTCCGGTTCTCGATGTGCTCGATCAGCCGGCGCACCAGCTCGTGGTCAAAAGCCTCTCTGTCCACGGTCACTCCCATCGTTCTGAAAGATTCTCCGCGGGTGCTGAATCCCGTGACCGGAACGAGGCCGCGGTCGTGATGATTCCTGCCGATGCCGCCTGCCGGTGCCGCCAGCCGGCGACTCCCGTCCGGGAGACGCCGACCGAGCTCACAGCGTGATGGTCGCCGGGTCAGCAGGCGTGAAGTTGTAGACGCGGGCCGCGTTCCCGATCGTGATCTTGTGCTGGACCTCGTCGGAAAGGTGCCCGAGCCAGCCGCCGGCCAGCTTCACGGTGTCCGGCCAGGTGGAGTCCGAGTGCGGGTAGTCGCACTCGAGCATCACATTGTCCTCACCGATGATGTCGAGCAGGCGGACGCCGGCCTGGTCCTCGATGAAGGTGCCGAAAACGTGGTCGGCGAAGAGCTGGCGAATGTTGGTGTCGAGGTTGAACTTCGCCTCGCCCTTGGCCTCACCGCGCTCGTGGGAGGCGTTCATGTCGATATCGAACCGCGACGCCCAGAACCGCTGCTTGTCGATGACCTGCTCAGCCCGCTCCAGGAAGTACGGAATCCAGCCGATCGAGCCCTCGGAAAGAGCGATCTTGAGGTTCGGGAACCGGTCGAAAATGCCACTGAACAGCCAGTCCAGCAACGTGCCGGCCTGGTTCGCCGCCGCCGAGTAGGCCATGAAGGCCAGCGTCGGCATGTCCGGCGAGGTGCGGATCAGGTTGGACGACGACCCGACGTGCATCGAGATCACGTAGCCGGTCTCGTTGCAGGCCTCGAACATCGGCTCCCAGAAGTCGGTGTGGATCGACGGGAGACCGAGCTTGGTCGGATTCTCCGAGAAGGCGATCGACCGGCCGCCGCGGGCCGCCGTCCGCCGGATCTCGGCCGCCGCGGCCACCGGGTCCCACAGCGGAATGATCATCATGGGGATGAAGCGGCCGGGGTAGGCCGCGCCGAACTCCTCCAGGATGAAGTCGTTCCACGCCTGGACGCAGAGCAGCCCGAGCTCCTTGTCCTTGGCCTCGTGGAAGACCTGGCCGCAGTACCGCGGGAACGACGGGAACAGGATCGACGACAGCACGTTGCCCTGGTTCATGTCGGCCACCCGGGCCGCGGGCTCGTAGCAGCCGGGGCGCATGTCGTCGTACGAGATCGGCTCCGGCGAGAACTCCTCGCGCGTCTTGCCCGCCACGGCGTTCAGGCCGGTGGTGACGATCTGGCGGTCCTCGTAGACCCAGAACTCCGACTTCCCGTCCCGCACGATGCGGGGCCCGGTGTCGCGCCAGCGCTGCGGCAGGCGCTCCTGCCACAGCCGCGCCGGCTCGATGAGGTGGTCGTCGACCGAAATGAACCAGCTGAACGACACAAGTCCTCCCTGACTTCGGCGCAAGAAAGCGAACGCTCACGTATATGGTAGCTCAGTGCGCGGCCGGAGCACCAGTGAAGCCGCCGGGCTGGTCGACGAACGGTCCGCTACCTGCGCCAACGCCGCGGGCGGGCACGGCGGCGAGCCCGGCCGGCGCGGGGACCAGCCCGCCGGCCGGGCCGCCAGGCCCGCCAGTCCGCCTACTCGGTGAGCGGTCTACTCGGTGAGCGGGTCGTCCGCCGACTCGGCGAACCGCGCGGCGAGACGGGCACGGTGCGCGGCGGGCGCGCCGAACAGCGCCCGGCCCAGCAGCGCCCGCTTGAGGTAGACGTGGACGCCGCCCTCCCAGGTGTACCCGATGCCGCCGTGAAGCTGCATGGCCCGACCGGCGACGTCGACGGCCGCGACACAGACGTAGGACTTCGCCCGCGACACGGCCACCCCGGCCTGCGGGTCGTCGGACGCCACCGCGGCCACCCCCGCCGCCAGCAGCTCCCGGCCCACCGAGATCCGCACGAACATGTCGGCGCAGGCGTGCTTCACCGCCTGGAACGACCCGATCGGACGTCCGAACTGCCGCCGGGTGCCGGCGTAGTCGACGGTGGCCTCGAGCATCGCCTCGGCCAGGCCGAGGCAGTCGCAGGCCACGGCCAGCGCCGCGCGGTCCAGCAGGCGACGGACGGACTCCTGCGGATCCGTTCCGAACTGCCACACTGACCCGGCGTCGACCACCGCGCCGTCCACGGTGACAATGCCCAGGCTGCGGGTCTCGTCGACGACCGGCTGCCCGGTGACGGTGACCCCGGGGCCGTCCGGGCGGACCCGCACCACGACGGGCACGCCCGCCGGGTCGAGGGCCACCAGGAGCAGCTGGTCGGCCTCGGCCGCGTCGAGCACGAAGCCGGCGACGCCGTCGACCCGCACCCCCCCTCCGGCATCGGGTACGTCGCCGGGCGTCGCCGGGCGGACGTGGAACGGGATGGTGACGTCGTCACCGGCCGGCAGCGCGACGGCGAGGCGCTGCTCGCCGGCGGCCACCGCGGCCAGCAGTTCGTCCCGGCCGGCGCCGGGCTCGAGCAGGCGCAGCGCGCCGACCCCGAGCACGGCCGAGCCGAGGTAACCGCTGCTGGCTGCGGCCCGGCCGATCTCGTGCAGCACGACCGCGACCTCGGCGAAGGTCGCGCCGGCGCCGTCGAGCTCCTCGGGCACCTCCAGCCCCAGCCAGCCCGAGCCGGCCAGCAGCGACCAGTCGACCGGGACGGGCGCCTCGTCGTCGCCGGTGCGCCCGGTGGTCTTGCGGAGCATGTCGCGCGCCACGTCACGCAGCTCGCGGTGCAGCTCACGCAGGTCGTCAACATCCTGCGGCGTGCCCGCCGCGCCCGCGGTGCCCGGACCGGCGCTCATGCCGGCACCACCGGCTCACGGGGCAGGCCGAGCCCGCGCTCACCGATGATCGTGCGCTGGATCTCGCTCGTGCCGCCGGGGATCGTCCACTCCCAGGAACCGATGAAGTCCAGCACCCAGGCCCCCGACTCCCAGCCGCTGGACGCCGGCTTGCGCAGCTCGGTATGCGCCGGCAGCCCGGCGACCTCGACCGCGAAGTCCATCGTCCGCTGGAGCAGCTCGCTGTAGTAGAGCTTGACGACCGAGGCGTCGGCCGGGCCGGCGGTGCCGGCCTCGTGCCGCTCGACCAGCCCCAGGCACAGCGCCCGCAGGCCGACGATCTCGGTCTCCAGCTCGGCGAGGCGATCCTGCACCCGGGGATCGTCCACGAGCCGACCCCCGCCGGGTGCCGGCCCCCGGCACGCCTCGACCAGCCAGCGGAACCCGGCGTTGCCCAGCCGTTCGGCCAGTTCGAGCATCGTCATCCCCCGCTCGGCGCTGAGCGTCGCCTGGGCCACCTGCCAGCCCTGGTTCACCGGGCCGACCAGGTTCTCGGCCGGGATCACCACCCCGTTGAGGAAGATCTCGCAGAAGTGCGACTCGCCGGCCGCGTTGCGCACCGGACGGACGTCCAGCCCGGGTGAGCGCATGTCCATCAGGAAGTAGGAGATCCCGCGCCGCTTGGGCGCGGCGGGATCGGTGCGGGCCAGCAGCAGGCACCAGTCGGCGTGCGCGGCGCCGCTGGCCCACAGCTTCTGCCCGTCGACGACGAAGCCGTCGCCCTCACGGCGCGCGGTGGTGCGCAGGCCGGCCAGGTCGGATCCGGCCTCGGGCTCGGAGAAGCCCTGCACCCAGATCTCGCCGTCGAGGATCGCGGGCAGGTGCCGCGCCCGTTGCTCGTCGGTGCCCGCGACGAGCAGCGTCGAGGCGGCGTGGTGGATGGAGACGAAGCCGAGCACCAGCCGCGGCGCGTCGTGGGCCGCCAGCTCCTGGTAGAGCACCACCTGCTGGGCGGCCGGCATGCCGCCGCCCCACTCGGCGGGCCAGTGCGGGACGGCGTAGCCGCCCGTGCGCAGCTCCTGGAACCAGGCCTGCTGGAAGGCCACGAACTCGGCGTCGCCGGCGAGCGTCTGCGCGCGCCGCCAGTCGGCCGGCACGTGCTCCCGGCACCAGCGGCGGACCTCGGCGCGGAACTCCGCCAGGTCCTCGGTGGACGTGGTCATCGCGGCTGTCCCTCCTCACCGGAGACCGCGCCGAGACCCGCTTCGGAACCCGCGCCGGCACGGGCCGCGGCTCCCACGGCTCCCGCGGGCCCGGCGAACGGGCCGGACAGGCCCGCCCGGCCGATCCGGCGGGTCAGGTGGTCACGGGTGGCCGACAGGCTGAGCGGATGGCGGCGCACGGGCTGGCTGTAGCGGGAGATCCACGACAGCGTGGTCTCGTCGCAGAAGCCCATCGCGCCGTGCAGCTGATGGGTCACCCGGAACACCAGGTCGGCCGCCTCCAGGGCGGCGAGCCGCAGCGCGAGCGCGTCCTCGACGGCGTCATCGTGGCCGGTCTGGATGCTCCACAGCGCGAACTTGGCCAGCTCCTCGACCCCGACCCGCTCGACCTCCGCGTCGGTCAGCTGGAACTGCACGCCCTGGAACCGGGCGAGCGGCTGGCCGAACTGCTGGCGGGCGAGGACGTGCGCCCGGGTCAGGTCGAGCGCCCGGTCGAGCATGCCGAGCAGCGTCCAGCACGGCAGCACCAGCGCGAGCGCGGCATCCGCACGGCCGTCGTCAGTGTCGCCGTCGGTGCCCTCCTCGGTGCCGGTCCCAGTGCCGGTGCCGGCGGACGTCAAAGCCGGCTCGGGGTCGAGCTCGGCGATGAACGCGCCGTAGCGGGGCCCCTCCGCCGGCGGGCGGGCGGTGGCCACGCCGCGGCGCCCGTCCAGGGTGACCGTCGACCAGCGCTGGCCGACCCCGGCGCCCGCGGCCGCCGGGGTCGGGCCGGTGCCGACGCCGGCTCCGGTCCCGGCGGCGAGGACCAGGCCGGCCGTGGAGCCGTCCGCCGGCCGGCACAGCCGCTCGGCCAGCGGGTAGGGCAGCGCCCACCAGCCGGCGGCCCGGCACAGCGCGGCCGCGGCCTCCAGTTCGTCGCCGCCGGCACGCGGGTCGAGCTCCCAGGCGCCGATCTCGTCCAGCAGCGGCTCGATCAGGCCGGCCCGCTTCTCCGGCTCCCGCTCGGCGGCCTGGACGAGCTCGTCGCCGCCGGCCGCCTCGAAGGCGCGCAGGGCCGTCCGGCCGTACTCGGCGGCCTCGTCGCTCAGCTCGGTGTTCATGCCCGTGCTCGTGGCCGCGCCCAGGACGGCGGTCATGACGCCGCCAGCAGGGCGCGCGCCATCAGGATCCGCTGCATCTCCACGCTGCCCGAGGCCACGGTGGCCGACACCGAGTAGCGCCGGTGGTCGGCGACCGCGCGGCGGAACCGGCGGCCCGCCTCGTCGGGCAGGGACGCCTCGGCGACGATGTCCATGAGCACCTCCGCGCTCTCCTGGTCCAGCCGGGTCACCGCGATCCGGTAGGCGGCCGAGTCGTCGGGCCTGATCCGGCCGCTGGCCTGCAGTGCCACGACGCGGTAGGCGAGCAGCCGGGCCCGGCGGGCGTGCACGAGCATCCGGGCCCAGCGGCCGCGCAGCTCCTCGGGGAGCTTCTCCCACTGGTCACCGAGGGCGGCGGGAGCCTCGTGCAGCAGCCGCTCGACCCGGGCGTAGCGGGCGATACCCACCCGCTCGAAGGCCAGCACCTCCTGGACGAGCGACCAGCCCTCGTCCACGGTGCCGAGGACGTCCGCCTCGGTCACCCGCAGCTCGTCGAAGAACACCTCGTTGAGATGGTGCGGGCCGATCATGCTGGCGATGGGACGGACCTCGATCGCCGGGTCGGACATCGGCACCAGGAAGACGGTGAGGCCCTGCTGGCGGCGGGCACCCTTGGACGTCCGGGCCAGCAGGAAGCACCACTGCGCCATCGTGGCGTAGGAGGTCCAGACCTTCTGGCCGGTGACCCGCCAGCCGTCGCCGTCGCGGCGGGCGGTGGTGCGCAGGGAGGCGAGGTCGGAGCCCGCCTCGGGCTCGCTGAAGCCCTGGCACCAGATGACCTCTCCGCGGGAGATCGGAGGCAGGTGGCGGGCCTGCTGCTCGGCCGTGCCGTGCCGCATGATCGTCGGGCCGACCCAGTTGACGCCCATGTACTGCGCGCCGCGCGGCTCGTGCAGGGCCCACATCTCCTCGCGGACGGCCATCTGCTCCCACGGCGACGACTCGCGCCCGCCGAACTCGCGGGGCCAGGCCATGCACAGCAGGCCGCGCTCCGCGAGGGTCCGGCAGAACGCCTGGGCGACCTCGAGGTCAGCGGGGTCGGCGGTGAAGGCACCGAGGAAGTCGGGTGGCACGTGCTCGCGGACCAGCTGACGAAGCTCCCGGCGCAGGGTCGCCACGCCCTCGCCCATCTCGTACTCCATGGACCGGAAAAGTAGTCCGAATCGCGTCAACCTTCAATACTTATAAGGATAACGAGCGGTATGCTCGCGGGGTGTCGATCAGCCGCCGCGGGCGCGTCTCGCAGGTTCGGATCGCCGAGACCGTTGCCGCGGCCCTGCGCGCGCGCATCCTCGCCGGCGACGGGACGGACGGATACCAGCTCCCGACCCAGGACCAGCTCGTCCAGGAGTTCGGGGTGAGCTATCCGTCCGTGCGGGAGGCCATCCGGATCTTGGAGACCGAGGGCCTGGTCACCGTGCGGCGCGGCAAGGTCGGCGGCGCCGAGGTGCACCGCCCCGACGAGGCGTCCGCCGCCTACCATCTCGGGCTCGCGCTGCAGGCCGGCCGGGTCACGCTGGGCGACCTGGCCACCGGGCTGCAGACCTTCGAGCCGCTGTGCGCCGCACAGTGCGCGGCGGCGCCGGACCGGCACGAGCGGATCGTCCCCGTGCTGCGGGCGAACGTCGAGGCCACGGCCGGGTTCGTGGGCACCGGCAGCGCGTTCACGCACGCCGCCCGCGAGTTCCACGAACTCGTCGTCGCGCTCACCCCGAACGCCACGATCCGCCACATCGTGAGCAGCCTGGTGGCGCTGTGGTCCGCCCAGGAGCAGGCCTGGGCGGAGTCGGCCGCCAGCAGGGGCGCGTACCCCGCCGAAGTCGAGGCCGAGCAGGTCGTCCGTACGCACCGGCGGATCCTCACCGAGATCACGGCCGGCCGCGCGCCGGCGGCCGAGCGCATCACCCGCGCCCACCTCACCGCCTCACAGGCCTACCTCCTCGACCGGTTCGACGACAGCGTGGTCACCGTCACCGACGCGAGATCCCGGCAGACGGACGCCGTCCCGAACCCCATCTGGCGCGTCTAGCCCGGGCGGTACGGCGCGCCCGGGCCAGCACGTCGAGCGTGGGCGGTCAGCGGGCCGTCCAGCCGCCGTCCACCGCGATGGTCTGGCCGGTCACGTACCGGCCCGCGTCGCTGACCAGCCACAGGACGGCGCCGAGGAAATCCTCCACCCGGCCGTCGCCGGGCAGTGGGGTGTTCCGCCGCAGCCAGTTCTGGCCACTCTCGGTGTCGTAGAGGCTGTCGGTGATCTCGCTGCGGAAAAAGCCCGGGGCGATGGTGTTCACCCGGATCTCGTGCCGCGCCCACTGGACGGCCAGCTCGGCGGTGAGCCCGGACAGCCCCGCCTTGCTGGCCGCGTACGACGCCTGCGGGATGCCGGGGATGCCGACGATGCCGCTGATCGACGAGATGTTGACCACCGCGCCCCGCCCGGCCGCCTTCATGTGCGGGAACACCGCCTGGCTGAGCCGGAGCGGAGCCACCAGATTCAGCGCCAGGGTCCGGTTGATGGCGTCGATCGGCTCGCTCTCGGCGCGTTCCTCGGTGAGACGGGCCCCGGCGGCGTTCACCAGGATCTCCGGGCCACCGAGCTCGGCGGCGACCTGCGGCACCACGGCGTCGACCTGCGCGGGGTCGAGCAGGTCGGCGCCGACGGCCAGGCCGCCCAGCTCGTCAGCGAGCGCGAGGAGCCGGTCGCGGCGGCGCGCCACCACGGCCACCCGGGCGCCGGCGGCGGCCAGCGCGCGCGCGATGCCCGCGCCCAGGCCGGACGACGCCCCGGTCACCACCGCGACCCGGTCTTTGAGGGTGAACAAGTCGAACAACCCGAACTGGTCGGGAACCGCTGTCATGCGGTCACGATCCGTCCCGGACGCTCCTCGGTCAACTCATCGCCCTCGATCAGGACACGGCCGTTGACGAGGGTGTAGTCGTAGCCCCGCGCCCGCTGGACGAACCGGTTCGCGCCGTGCGGGAAGTCCGCGAGCATTTCGGGGGTGTCCAGGTCGAGGCGATCCAGATCGATCACGTTGACGTCGGCGAAGGCGCCGGGCGTGAGGATGCCCCGGTCGGCGAGGCCGAACAGCTCGGCCCCCTCGGCGCTCAGCTTGCGCACCGCCGTGCCGACGTCCAACAGGCCCTTGTCGCGCACCCAGTGCCGCAGCAGGAAGGTGGGCTGGCCCGCGTCCATGGTGAGGGCCACGTGCGCGCCGGCGTCCCCGACCCCGACGACGACGTCCGGGTTGGTGATCATCGCGGCGACGGCGTCGAGGTCCTGGTTGAGCACCGGGTAGTAGAGCAGCCCGCGGCCGTCGGTCTCCAGGGTGCAGGCGAGGAACGCCGCCGCCGGGCTGACCCCGCGGCGAGCCGCCTCGGCCGCCAGGCTGTTACCCGGGTCGACGTCGTACCGCGCCGGGCCGGGCGGGAGCAGGTACAGCTTCGACGGGTCCTTCGGCGCCAGCGGGCCCGACAGCTCGACCGGGTTCTCCGCCTCCTCGACCAGTGCGCGGCGCACCTCGGCGTCGCGGAGCGCCGCCAGCCGCTCCGCCCACGGCTGCTCCATGAACTTCGCCCAGCCCGGCAGCGCGTCGTAGGGGGTGCGACCGACGAGCCCGTAGAGGATGCCGCTGCCCCGGGCCGCGGTCTGCGGACGCAGGTCGGCGCCGCGGCCGCGGGCGGCGGCCACCTCGTCCATCACCCAGGACCACAGGCCGGGCCGGCGGTCGCTCTGCATGATCGCGAAGGTGAGCGGGCGGCCCGAGGCGCGGCTCACCTCCTCCATCCAGGCCAGCTCGGCGACGGAGTTCTGCCGCTCCGGTCCGTCCCGCTCGCCGATGCGGGGGACGACCTCGATCGTGCCGCGCCCGCGCGAGGCGAGGGCCCCGGCGATCGCGGCGAGCTCCGCCTGCAGGGCGTAGGTGCCCGGGACGGCGCGGCCGTCCGGCACGGTGTGCATGAAGCTGCGGGACGTCGAGAAGCCGAGGGCGCCGCCGTCGATCGCCTCGCCGACGACCGCCGCCATCTTCGCGATGTCCTCGTCGGTGGCGGGGGCCTCGTCCAGGCCACGTGGGCCCATGACGTAGTAGCGCAGCGCGCAGTGGCCGATCATGCCGCCGACGTTGACGCCGAGCTGCCGGCGGCCGAGCGCCTTCAGGTAGTCGCCGTAGCTCTCCCAGCTCCAGTCGATCCCGTCCATGATCGTGTCGGCCGGGATGTCCTCGACGGACTCCATCATCTCGGCGAGGTAACGCTGCTCGCCGGGCCGCACGGGCGCGAACGTGACGCCGCAGTTGCCCAGGACGATGCTGGTCACGCCGTGCCACGAGGACGGGCTGGCCACCGGGTCCCAGAAGAGCTGCGCGTCGAGGTGGGTGTGGATGTCGACGAATCCCGGGGTCACCAGGCGCCCGCGGGCGTCGATCCGACGGCGGCCGGGTTCGCTCACCTCACCGACCGCGGTGATGCGCTCCCCGTCGATCGCCACGTCCGCGCGACGGGGCGGCGAACCCGTCCCGTCGACCACCTCGCCGCCATAGATCACGATGTCGTGCATGGCATCCGTTCCTCCGGTCCGCCGGACGGGCGGTCGACTGATGAGTAAGCCCTCATTCATCAAAAATGCTAGGGAGGCTGGCTGTGTCCCGTCAAGCGGCACGGACGCCGCTCGTGGATCGCCGGAGCCGGGCACCCGCCGCCGACGACCCGCAGCCCGTATGATCTACGACCGCCGAGCTGTGCCCGCCAGGCGGTGGCACGGACAACAATGCCACGGACGGCAGTGACGCACATGACACCGAAATCGCGAGGACGCGGCGTTTCTCGGCGCCGGCGATTCACCCAGCTGAAGTAGTGTACGTTCATTCACTAGCTGTGGTACTAGGCGCGCCGGGAGGAACCATGGCCGAGCAGGTAGCCCACTCCCCCGACGCCGCCGGGTCACAACGGCCTCGGCGGCTCACCGCCGAGGCCCGCAAGCGCTCGATCCTCAAGGCCGCCCGCCAGGCCTTCATCGAGACGGGCGACATGAACGGCACGACCATCAAGGCGATCGCCGAGCGTGGCGGAATCAGCGAAGGCGTGATCTACCGCCATTTCGAGAGCAAGGACCAGCTCTTCTACGAGGCCGTGGTCGAGCCGCTGCGCGAGGCCGTGGACGAGCTCGTCGCCGCGACCGAGGTCGTCGATCTCGAGGAGCCGCTGACCCCCGAGCGGCAGCTGCAGACGATGAACGGCCTCTACCGCCAGCTCATCTCCACCCTGGAGGAAGTCCTCCCGCTGCTGGGCCTGGTGCTCTTCGGCGATCCGAAGGTCGGCCGGCGGTTCTACCGCAAGCACTTCGCGGTCGCGATGGACCGGCTCGCCGATGCCTGGCGTGATGTCGAGGACCGTTACGGATTCGAGTTCGAGTCGCCTGACCTCTCCGCCCGCGCGGTGATGGGCATCGCCCTCGTCCTGGCCATGGAGAGCCGCCACAACGATCTGTTCAACCGCGATCGGGCGGTCGCCCTGATCAGCGAGAGCACGATCAAGGGCTTCTTCCCGGTCATCGAGCCCTCCCGCCGCCGCCGCTGACCCCACCCGGCCGCTGACCCCACCCGGCCGATCGCCCCACCTCCCAGCTGACGCCTGCGCCCGCTGCGGTGTCAGCGCCGAAGTGAGCTGTGTGTGCGATCAAGAGGATGGCTGAGTCAACTCGCTTCACTCGCCGGCCCCCGAGCGCCGGCCTCCGAGCGCCGGCGGACGGTCGGATGCCGGCCGGCCGGCCGCGCCAGCCCGGAATACCTGTGAGGGCCTGTGAGGGCACGGCCACCCCGGCTCGTCGAATCGCCCTGGCCAGCGCCTGGCCCGACGATCTGGCACGTTGGTAGCAAGTAAGCACTCACATGGTTGATAAGGTCAACGACCAGCGCGGACCACACCAACGAAGATCAACTAAAGCTAGCGAGCACTCGCTCATGGTGTTAGGCTCCGCCGAGAGTCACCCCCAGGGAGGCACTGTGCGTGACCGGCTGATGTACAGGGATGCGTTCTATATCAACGGCACCTGGGCCGCGCCGGCCGGCTCCGGGACTCTGAACGTGATGTCGCCCTCGACCGAAGAGATCGTGGGCGCGTTACCCGAAGCCACCCGCGAGGACATGGACAGAGCGGTCCGCGCCGCGCGCGACGCCTTCGAGAACGGCCCCTGGCCCCGGATGTCCGCGGCCGAGCGAGCCGACGTCCTGGCCCGGGCCGCCGAGGCCCTGCGCAAGCACGAAGCCGAGATCGCCCAGGTCACCACCGACGAGATGGGCTGCGCGACCAGCCAGGCCAAGGCCGCCCAGACCGGCCTGGTCGCCCCCGTCTTCGAGTACTACAGCGAGCTGGCCCGCAGCTACGAGTTCGAGCGGACCGTGGTGGCTGGTGACCGCGGCGCCCTGGTGACGCAGGAACCGGTCGGCGTGGTCGCCGCGATCGTTCCCTGGAACGCGCCGGTCACGCTGGCCGCGTGGAAGGCCGCTCCGGCGCTGGCCGCCGGCTGCACGGTCGTCCTCAAGCCGGCACCCGAGGCCCCGCTGAGCAACTTCATCCTCGCCGACGCGATGGACGAGGCGGGTGTGCCGCCCGGCGTGGTCAACGTCGTCCCCGGCGGCCGCGAGGTCGGCGAGTACCTGGTCACCCACCCGGACGTCGCCAAGGTCGCGTTCACCGGGTCGACGGCGGCCGGCCAGCGGATCATGAGCCTGTGCGGCGAGGCCGTCCGGCGGGTCTCCCTCGAGCTGGGCGGCAAGTCGGCCTCGATCCTGGTCGACGACGCCGACTTCGACACCGTCGTCCCGACTGTCGTGCGCGGCGGCATGCACCTCTCCGGCCAGGTCTGCGGTGCGCACACCCGCGTCCTGGTGCCGCGCTCGCGCTACGAGAAGGTGCTCGAGATCGCCGCCGCGGCCGCCGTGGGCGTCTCGGTCGGCGACCCGCACGACCCCTCCGTCTTCGTCGGCCCCCTGGTCGCCGAGCGGCAGCGGACGCGGGTCGAGGGTTACATCGATGGCGCGGTGCGCGACGGCGCCCGCGTGGTCGCCGGCGGCGTCCGCCCGGAGCACCTGCCGCGGGGCTGGTATGTCGCGCCGACCATCATCGGCGACGTCGACAACAACATGCGGATCGCCCGGGAGGAGATCTTCGGGCCGGTCCTCTGCTTCCTCCCCTACGACGACCTCGACGACGCCGTCCGCATCGCGAACGACTCCCAGTACGGGCTGTCCGGCGGTGTGTGGTCGGCCGACCCGGCACGCGGCGTGGAGGTCGCCCGGCGCATCCGCACCGGCAGCGTGGCCGTCAACGGCGCCTATCCGCCGTTTCCGCTGGTGCCCTTCGGTGGGTTCAAGCAGTCCGGTCTCGGCCGTGAGCTCGGCCCCGAGGGCCTGGCCGGCTTCCTGGAGACCCGCAGCATCGGTCTTCCCGCCGCGCTCGTGGCAGCGTCCCAGCCGACCCCGTGACACCGGGTGCGGGCCGCCGGGGGTGCCGCCGTCGGCGGGGCCTCCGGCGGGCCGCCCCGACAGGTCCGGGAAACGTCTCATGCCGGGAGAGCACGGCTTAGCATCCACTTCGTCCGGGATGCCAACGCTTTCCGCCGCGGAGAACCATCCCGGGCAGCCGCCAACGACACCGGGAGGATCTCGTGCCGAAGGGCATTCTGGTCGTGCAGACCCGTCCCGTCTCCGCCGAGCGCGAGGACGAGTACAACAAGTGGTATTCCGAGGAGCACGTGCCCGACATCCTCAAGATCCCCGGATTTGTGGGCGCGCGCCGCTACCGGGTTCACGACACCGGCGACGTGACGGCCGATCCGGCGACGCCCGAGTACATCACCATCTACGAGATCGAGGCTGACGACCTCGCCACGCCGCTGCAGGCACTGCGGACCAGCTCCAACGAGGGTCGCGTCCGGCGCAGCACCTCCCTGCAGACCGACCCGCCGCCGTTGCGGACCTTCTACGAGCTCATCGACTAGCCGTAAAGAGGAGAACCGGTGTCGACACTCACGCCCCCCGACGCGGTGGCGCTCCCGTTCCTCGACGGCGGGCCGCGGCAGCTGCTGATCGGCGGCGAATGGACTGACGCGGCCTCCGGCCGGACCTTTCCCAGCATCAACCCGTCCACCGGCGAGACGCTGACCGAACTGGCCGAGGGCGGCGCCGAGGACGTCGACCGGGCCGTCGCCGCGGCCCGCGCGGCCTTCGAGGGCCCGTGGCGGCGCATGCTCCCCAGTGAGCGGCAGGACCTGATCTGGGCGTTCGCGGACGCGGTCACGGCCCACCAGGAGGAGCTGAAGCTGCTCGAGGCGCTCGACATGGGCGCGCCGATCGGGCGCCGCCGCCCCGGGACGAAGCCGGGCTCGTCCTGGGAGGCCGGCGTCCTGCGCTACTTCGCCGGCTGGGTTACCAAGATCCACGGGGAGACCATCCCCAACTCGATCCCGCGCCAGGTCCTCAGCTACACGCTCAAGGAGCCGATCGGGGTGGTAGCCGCGATCGTGCCCTGGAACCGGCCGGTCAGCAACGCCGTCTGGAAGATCGCGCCCGTGCTGGCGGCGGGGTGCACGATGGTGCTCAAGCCCGCCGAGGAGGCCAGCCTCGCCGCGCTGCGGCTCGGTGAGCTGCTCACCGAGGTCGGGATCCCGCCCGGCGTGGTGAACATCGTGACCGGCCCCGGGGAGACGGCCGGCGCGGCCCTGTCCGAGCACCCGGACGTCGACAAGGTGGCCTTCACCGGGTCCACGACGACCGGGCAGCACATCGTGCGGGCGGCGGCCGGCAACCTGAAGCGGGTCTCCCTGGAGCTGGGCGGCAAGTCGCCCGATGTGGTCTTCGCCGACGCGGACCTGGATCGGGCGGTGCCCGGCGCGGCGATGGCGGTGTTCACGAACTCCGGCCAGATCTGCTGCGCGGGAACCCGCATCTTCGTCGAGCGGTCGATCCACGACGAGTTCGTCGAGCGGATCGCCACGTTCGCCGCGAACCTGCAGGTCGGCAACAGCCTCGACCCGAAGACCAGAATCGGGCCGCTGGTCTCGGCCGAGCAGCTCGAGCGCGTCGTCGGCTACCTCGACCTCTCCAGGGAGGAGGGCGCGCGGGCCGCCGCCGGCGGTGCCCGCATCGAGACCGACGACCTGGCCCGGGGGTACTTCGTCGCGCCGACCGTCCTCACCGACGTGCACGACGAGATGCGGGTGGTCCGGGAGGAGATCTTCGGTCCCGTCGCCTGCGTGCTGCCCTTCGACTCGATCGAAGAGGTGACGGCCCGCTCCAACGACACCCAGTTCGGCCTGGCCGGCGGGGTGTGGACCAGGGACGTCGGCAAGGCCCACCGGCTGGCGCGCGACCTGCGGGCCGGAACGGTGTGGGTGAACAACTTCAACCTCATGGACCCTGCCGTCCCCTTCGGCGGATACAAGACCAGCGGCTGGGGCCGAGAAATGGGACACCAGGCCCTCGACGAGTACCTCAACGTCAAGTCGGTCTGGATCGACATGGCCTGATCCGGGCGGCCGGGTGCGGGCGCCTACGGAAACGACACAACCACCCGTGAACGTCTCGGAGAAAATGATGAACCAGATGCCCACGCCTGCCGCCGCCGCTCCGATGCCCGACGAATGGTGCCTGAAGGATTTCGACCACCTCTCCACTGACCTCGCGGCCGTCTTTCCCGAGACGATGGACCGGATGCGGACCTTATGCCCGGTCACGCACACCGGGCAGCACGGCGGCTTCTGGGTGGTGACGAAGTACGGGGACGTCCTCGACGTCGCCCAGGACTGGGAGTCGTTCAGCTCCGCCTACGGCCTGGCGATCCCGCCGAGCACGACGCACGTCCGCAACATCCCGGTGGAGGTCGACCCGCCGGAGCAGCGCGTCTACAAGAAGCTGGTGAACTCGCACTTCACGCCGAAGGCGATCGCGGGCTGGGAGGCCCCGGCCCGCGCGCTCGTCACCGACCTGATCGACGAGTTCATCGAGCGCGGCGAGTGCGAGTTCATGGACGACTTCGCCCGCCCGTTCCCGAGCCTGTCGTTCTTCAAGTTCGCGTTGGACGCCCCCACCGAGGATCTCGACAAAGTCTCCTTCCTCGCGTCCAAGGCCTCCTTGCCCAACGATCCGCTGGGTAAGGAGTGCTGGGCCGGGCTCTCCGAGTGGATCAACGGCTTCATCGAGCAGCGGCGGCAGCGCCCGCCCCGCGGTGACGTCGTCGACGCCCTGCTCAAGGCGGAGTTCGAGGGCCGCCCGCTGACCCAGAAGGAGATCGTCGGCATCGTCCAGCTCGTCATCCTGGGCGGGCTCGAGACGACGGCCGGAGCGCTCGGTCTGATGCTGCTGCGCTTCAGCCGGCAGCCGGAGATCCCCGCCTACCTGCGCGCGCACCCCGAGCGGATTCCCGCCGGGGTGGAGGAGCTGCTGCGGCTCGACGGGCCGTTCATCGCGATCGCCCGGACCGCCACCCGGGACATCGAGCTCAACGGCAGGCAGATCAGCAAGGGCGACCGGGTCCTCATCTACTGGGCCTCCGCCAACCACGACGACGCCGAGTTCCCGAACCCGAAGACCTTCGACATCGACCGCTCGCCGAACCGCCATCTCGCGTTCGGCGCCGGGCCGCACCGCTGCCTCGGCTCGAACGTCGCCCGGCTGAACATGCGGATCGCCCTCGAGGAGCTGCTTCGGCGGATGGACGACATCCGCCTCCGCGAGGATGCCGACATCCACTTCCACTCGACCCTCACCCGGGCGCCCCTGCACCTCCCCATCACCTTCACCCCCGGCCCCCGTTCCGCGCCGGTCGGTTGATCAGGGACGCGCGCTCGGCACGGTATCCCGGACGGGTTCGCTGCCGGGGCCTGTCCGCTGCGCCGTGCCGATCGACGCGGGGCTCGGGCGACCCAGCATTACGAGGGCGACCACGGCCGCGATCAGGGTGAGCACCGCGGCTACCAGCAGGCACAGGTGCAGGCCGTCGAGAAAGGAGTCTCCCAGCGCGGTCATGACCCGGGCGTCGTGGGCGCCACAAGCGGGCGCGACAACCTGATGGCCATCGCGATCTGTCGCGGCGTCGAGGATTTCTAGGACTACCTGACATCCCGCCTGGCGCGGATCCCGGGCATCCACACCTACGCGGTCAGCATCAGAGTCCAGCGACTGAAGCAGGCCGCGTCGGTGATCGCGCGCGGTCGACTCGTTCCCGCCGCGGGTGTCCTCGGTCGTTCGGTGCGCGGCGATCCCCTGGGCGATCTGATCGACCCGCCGGTAGCAGGCGGTCGC